>CAZUAW010000020.1:4870-10096 GCA_964618535.1 uncultured Thiotrichales bacterium | reverse complement strand
AGCTAGAAATCCCAGTCCATCACTTCGGTGATTCTTGAAACCGCTTTCACCTGAATGCCTTTGATGGGTTTTCTGGGTGCGTTGGCGGTGGGGATTAGTGCCCGTTTGAAGCCATGCTTGGCGGCTTCTCTCAAGCGTTCTTCACCGTGGGATACGGGGCGGATTTCACCGGCGAGACCAATTTCACCAAAGGTGACGAGATCAGCGGGGAACGGGCGGTCGCGAAAGCTGGATACGGCGGCTAGCAGCAACGGTAGATCGGCGGCTGTTTCTGTGATTCTGACGCCGCCGACGATATTGATAAACACATCTTGATCGTGCAGCATTGCACCGCCGTGACGTTGCAGGACGGCGAGTAGCATTGCCAGGCGGTTTTGTTCCAGGCCGAGTGCGACGCGACGAGGTTGTCCGTGCGCATCTGCAACCAGGGCTTGCAGTTCGACTAACAGAGGACGGCTACCTTCACGAGTGACCATGATGACGCTGCCGGATACCGGTTCTTCGTGGCGTGAGAGAAAAATCGCAGATGGATTGCTGACGGGCTTGAGGCCGGTTTCGGTCATCGCAAAGATACCGAGCTCATTGACAGCGCCAAAACGATTTTTGATGGCTCGCAATACTCGATAGCGTCCGCTGGGATCACCTTCAAAATACAGCACGGTATCAACCATGTGTTCCAGCACTCTGGGACCAGCGAGTTGTCCGTCTTTGGTAACATGCCCAACGATGAACAGGGAAATGTGGTGTTTTTTCGCCATTCTAACCAGTTGTGCCGCACTCTCTCTGACTTGAGTGATCGAGCCGGGAGCGGATTGAATTTGCTCAGTGTAAATCGTTTGAATCGAGTCGATTACCATCACCTGCGGGCGTTCCTGTAGCGCGACTTCAAGGATGCGCTCGACCGAGGTTTCCGTTAGCAATCGCACATCGTCTACGGGTAATCCTAACCGTTGTGCACGCATCACGATTTGCTGGGCAGATTCTTCACCAGAGACATATAAAACCGGCACGTCACCCATTTTAGCCAGGGTCTGCGTCAGTAAGGTGGACTTGCCAATTCCCGGATCACCGCCAATCAGCGTGACCGAGCCAGGCACGATGCCACCACCCATCACCCGATCCAATTCGCTTAGATGCGTGGATAATCGCGGCGCATCCTGCATATCAACCTGAGCGAGACTTTGCACGCCAGAGGCTCCGGCATAGCCTGAAAACCGACTGGCTTTGGCAGACTCGCTGACCTCTTCAACGAGCGTGTTCCATTCACCGCACTGGCCACATTGACCGTTCCACTTTACATGCAGGCTGCTACATTTGGAGCAGCGGTAACTGGTTTTCGCTTTAGCCATTGGTATCGCTTTCCTCGCTGTCATCTTGCATGCGTTTGTATAGCTTGATGGTTTTAATAGAATTGGGTGTTGTTTTTATAATCTCCAACGGATAGCCGGAAATTTTTACGCTCATGCGCGCATCAGGGATGATCTCCAGATATTCGAGCAGCAGTCCATTTAAAGTACGTGGTCCATCGACGGGTAATTCAATTTTAAGGGCTCGGTTTAGTTCGCGCAGAGTAATGCTGCCATCAATGACCCAGCTATCATCCGATTGTGGCTGAATTTCGGAGGAAACGCCTGCATCCAATGTGTATCCACCCACGATCTCACCGAGAATGTCTTCCAGTGTTACCAAACCTAAAATATTGCCGTACTCATCGACAACCAGCGCATGACGCCGTCTTTCAGTCTTAAAATTCACCAATTGCTGGGTCAACGTTGTGGTCTTGGGGATAAAGTAGGCTGGGCGTAGATTTTCCTCAATTTCTTCGCGCGTTAAGGTGTCATTGGCGAGCAATGTCAAAATGCTACGGATATGAATGTATCCCAGTATATTATTGATATTGGTGCGATAAACCGGCATTCGGGTGTATTTAATCTGCCTCAGCTGATCCTCGATTTCCTCCCAGGGTTCATCGAGATCAATGCCCACAATCTCACCGCGAGGATCCATAATGTCTTCGACAGTCACCGATTCAAAATCCAGAATCCTAAGCAGCATGTTTTGATGACTGGCATGGATCCTGCCGCTTGCCTCGTTCACCACCGAGCGCAGCTCTTCCGTGTTGAGCGCATTGTTCTGCTTCCCGCCTGTGGGTACTCCCAGTAGTCGCAGTAACGAGTTAGCAAACAAATTGATCAACCACACCAGTGGATAGGCGATCTTCATCATCGGGGTGTAGACAAACGATGCCGGGAAGGCAAACCGCTCGGGACGCATAGCCCCCAGTGTTTTGGGCGCAACTTCAGCAAAAATCAGCAACATCAGCGTCAGCACGCCGGTCGCAATGGCAACTCCACTATTCCCAAAGAAGCGATATCCAATATAAGTAGCGAGCTGGGTAATGAGAATATTGACGAAATTGTTGCCAATCAGGATCAGGCCAATGAGCCGATCGGGTTGATCAAGTAATTTACTCGCAAGCACAGCACCACGATGGCCTTGTTCTTTTAAATGTCGCAGCCGATATCGGTTCAACGACATCAGAGCCGTTTCGGAACCGGAAAAAAACGCAGACATCAACAGCAGAACGAAAAATGCGATGATTAACGTGGTAAGAGAAATATCGGACAAGGTTATCCCAGCATCAGGTTCTTTGAAGGATAATTTCCAGCACCAGTTTACTGCCGAAATACGCGAGCACTAAAAACACGAATCCCCATAGCGTCCAGCGGATTGCCTGTTGACCACGCCAGCCGCTGATAAAACGCCCTAGTAAAAGCACTGCAAAAACGACCCAGGCGGTGATGGACAATACCGTTTTGTGGACTAGGTGTTGAGCGAAGATATCATCGATAAATAACCAGCCAGTTGCTAGTGAAATACTCAGGAGTAAGAAACCTATCGTCAGGAGTTGAAATAGAAAATCTTCCATGTACTGCAACGGTGGTAAATGCCGCACCCAGCCACTGAATTTGTGACTGCGGAGCTTTTTATCCTGGTAGGAGAGTAGCAATGCCTGAGTTGCACCGAGCGCCAGTATCGAAAAACCCAGCAATGAGATCAACACATGCCATTGCAGCCCCTGATTGCCGGAAATAAGCAGGTTTGCGGGCGTTGTCGTCATCAATCCAGCGATTATCGCTAATGAAACAATAGGCAGTACCATTAATGCCAGACTGTCGAGCGGGTGATGCCAGATAGAAAAGAACAGCAGTAAGGCGATGAACCAGCTAACCAGCGATAGGGCATTAGGAAAACTTAAATTCAATCCCGTGGCAGTGAACAGTACCAACCCTAAAGCAGTGCCGTGAAGCAGCAGAGCCAGTAGCCAAACAGCTTTGGGTAACAGGGTGCGTTTTTTAAAATCAGACTGTTGCTTGATCGAGCGGAAAATCAATCCTGTGGCAAGCAGGTAGCAGGGAATGGCTAAGGCGCTGACTAACGGTGATAGTGTCACGTTTTAATACGATCCGGTACGAGAAAATGAGACATGCTTATCCATACAAGTTATCAGAAATAGAAAAAAATGGTATAACACCTGACCTTTCATGTGAATAACAAAGGCGAGAAAAGCGCCACTCAAATTGATGCAAGTTGAAATATTAGGATGTAGTGGAGGAATAGGGTGCGGTTTTCGAACCACGTCTATGCTGGTTGATGAAGATATTCTCATCGACTGCGGTACCGGAGTTGGTGATCTGACATTAGAGAGGATGAATAAAATCAAGCATTTATTCCTCACACATTCTCATTTGGATCATATCACTTTTCTGCCATTCCTGGCGGATACTGCCTTTGAAGCGCTACGGGAAAAACCACTGACAATATACCTCCAGGTAGAAACTCTGGAGGTGCTTAAGACACATATTTTCAACTGGAAGGTGTGGCCGGATTTTGGAGTGCTGCCTGATGCGGATAACCCGGTGCTTCGCTATCAAATCATTAGACCTGGGGATGTACTCGATGTTGATGGTCGTAAAATTGAAGCCATCGCTGCAGCGCATACCATACCCACGCTGGGATATCGGGTGGAATCTTCTAACGGCAATGCTTTTGCCTACACCGGTGATTGCTGCGGAAACAATACTTTTTGGCAGGCGCTCAATGCACATTCGCAACTCAACTATTTATTTGCAGAATGCGCTTTTCCGGATCGTGAGAAAGTTCTGGCAAAGAGAGCGGGGCACTATTCTTCAAGTGTGCTGGTGAAGGATCTCTCGAAATTGCAGCTACATCCTAAGATTTCGATCACCCATATGACACCAGATATGCAAACAGAAATTATGGGGGAACTTACCAGTCAACTCCCCGATTACAATTTTAGGGGACTTAAACGCGGCGATATCTTTACGCTGAAATAGTCATCGCAGCTAAATAATTTCTAATACCAGTTCTGGCGGACGACCTATTATTGCTTTGCCATTTGCAATCACAATGGGTCGCTCAATCACTTTGGGGTGATCCACCATCAATGCAATCAGCTCATCGCGGCTTAAGGACTCATCATCCATTCCAGCAGCCTTGTATTCAGCCTCAGATTTACGCATTAACTCACGCGGCTCAAGCCCCAGTAGGTCTAGGATTTTCGTTAGCTCACCCTTATTCGGAGGCGTCTTAAGATATTCGACAATTTCCGGAAGCACACCACTTTTTCCCAATAATTCAAGCGTTTGCCGTGATTTTGAGCAACGTGGATTGTGATAGATTTTAATAGGGTTTGATTCTGACATTGGATAGATTGGGTTAGCGGACTTGCTGCGTATCTTAAGTGATGCTAGCTTGTGATACTACTGTTTCGATTGTGAGGTATTGTGAACACTAGATTCATGAAAATTGGACTAAAAGCGGGACTATTGACAAGCGTAATACTGCTGCTTTCTTGCGCATCTTTTCCTGTTCAGGAATTAAGTGATGCTCGCCAGGCTATTGATGCCGCCGAATCAGCAAACGCATCCAATCTTGCTGCCGTCGAGTATCAGGAAGCAAGAATTTTACTCAAAGATGCTGACCGATTTATTGCTGAAGGTCGCTATGATCTTGCTAAAAAAGTAGCGAGAAAGGCAAAAAAATCCGCCATGCAAGCACGGCGAAAAGCCATCGAATCAGCGCATTAATTTGTTGATATCGCTTGTAAGTACATTGATTATCCACAAGAAACAAAAGAATACACCACGCAGAACGCTATGAGCACTTTAAAAAACCACAAGAGAATAAATATGAAGAAATTGT
>CAZUAW010000020.1:0-4770 GCA_964618535.1 uncultured Thiotrichales bacterium | reverse complement strand
AACATCTCTGGGAAGAGTAATAGGCTTACCCACTACTTACTTAATCTCCCCTGATCAAACGAAAATGAAAGTACATGTTGGGCCATTGACGGGGAAAGATTTGGAGAAATATTTAAAAGAGTTTGAGTAAAGACCCAGCCACGGCGTAGCCGCCTGAATAAGAACAGGTCAAGCTTCCAGATTCAGTCCTTTGCGGTGGGTTTCATTAATCCGAACCAACAAATGCCGGAAGGGTAGTAAACCCGCATCTGTATCTTCCACGACTTGCATGAAAGGTAGATCTTCGTTTTTAAATTCATGCTCGCCTGCCAAGAGTTGTTTTTTTAGGCGCATAAGCGCTACTTCAAGTTTGCTAGTGAAAGATTCTTCGTCATTACCCTTTGCTGCCTGATCAAACACCAGCACGTCGTTTAGATCGTCAATCTCCGCTATTGCCCGATCAACGAGATCGATAAACTCTGCTGCGCTTTTAGCTTGAATGTTAGGTATCACGAAAAACCTCCTGACAATGAGAATGCAGATAGTTTAGCGCAATTTACACTGGTTTCACGCTAGAATTCACCCATGCCTAATCATAGATTTTCCATAGCCCCAATGATGGGCTGGACTGACCGTCATGACCGGTATTTTTTGCGTACGATCAGTCGCCATAGCTTGCTATATACAGAGATGGTGACAACCGGCGCGTTAATACATGGTGATTCCAAACGTTATCTGGCGTATCACAAAAACGAACATCCGCTTGCGTTACAACTGGGTGGCAGTGACCCCTCCGACATGGCGACCTGCGCGCGCATGGCAGAAGATGCTGGCTATGATGAAGTCAATATTAATGTGGGTTGTCCCAGTGATCGTGTTCAGGGTGGGAATATTGGCGCGTGTTTGATGGCGACACCCGAAGTTGTTGCCGAATGTGTTGATGCGATGCGATGCGTGGTAGATATCCCCGTGACGGTAAAACACCGCATTGGCATTGATGATCAAGACAGTGTTGCAGCATTAAATCATTTTGTTCAATTGGTCGCTGCGGCAGGCTGTGAAACTTTTATAGTGCATGCCAGAAAAGCGTGGCTGCAAGGGTTAAGCCCGAAACAAAACAGAGATGTACCGCCGTTGGATTACGAGCGAATTTATCAATTAAAAAAGGATTTTCCGGCGCTGGAAATTATCATTAACGGCGGCATTAAAACTCTGGCGGAGACAGAACAACATTTAACGCAAGTTGATGGCGTGATGATGGGGAGAGAGGCGTATCAAAACCCCTATATTTTAGCTACGGTTGACCGTGATATTTTTGCTAGTAACAGCGAGCCATTAAGCCGTGAACAAATTTTGCAAAAAATGCTTGAATACATTGAAAAAGAACAAGCGAAAGGTGCGGCACTAAATCATATTACAAGACACATTTTAGGCTTGTACAAAGGACAGTATGGCGGTAAATCCTGGCGTAGAGTCTTGAGCGAAAAAGCCCATATTACCGGTTCGGGTATAGAAGTCATTGAGGAGGCAAATCAGTGGTTAGCAAGTTAAAAATTCCATCCTGCAGCGTGGTTTTTTGTGACGTTGAAGGTACACAGCTTAATAACGAAGATAGACGACGTTTAAGCCATCCTTTGTGTGCTGGTGTGATTTTGTTTTCACGCAATTATGAGAATAAAAAACAATTAAAAACGCTCACCGATTCAATTAAAAAGATCAAATCCCCAGCACTGTTAATTTCAGTTGATCAAGAGGGTGGCAGGGTACAACGATTCAGAGACGAGTTTTTAAAATTACCGCCCGCAAACTGGTTTGGTAAAATATATCAACAGTCAGCAGAGCAGGGGATAACTGCTGCTGAAGCTGGAGGGTGGTTGATGGCGGCTGAGTGTTTATCGGTAGGGATTGATTTTAGTTATGCGCCAGTATTGGATTTGGCGTATGGGCAGTCCGAGGTGATAGGCGACCGGGCATTTCACAACTCAGTCGATGGTGTTATTACGCTTGCTTCTGCGTGGATTCGAGGCATGCGCCAGGCGGGTATGGCTGCGGTAGGCAAACATTTTCCCGGTCATGGTTTTGTTCGCGCTGATTCTCATCTGGAGTTGCCCGAGGATTCGCGTTCTATGGACGCACTATCTGTCGCTGATTTAGAAGTTTTCGCCAAAATCATTGACTCAGGGTTAGATGCGATCATGCCCGCACATGTTTTATATTCAACTATTGACCAACAACCGGCTGGATTTTCTTCATTTTGGCTACAGCAGATTCTACGCAATAAATTAGGGTTTAAAGGTTTGATTTTCAGTGATGATTTATCCATGGCCGGCGCTGTTTCAGCAGGCTCTCCTGCGCAACGTGCCACTGCAGCCATTCAAGCAGGTTGCGATATTTTACTGGTTTGCAATAACCCGAAAGCAGCCGATGAAGTACTCGAATCTTTGTCAAAGACATCCGTGAGCCAACAGACACTCGCTAGGCTGGCATTGATGAAAGCCACCCAAGCAGTTTCTACTACGCAATTACTAAGCAGTGCCGAATGGCACTCAAAAACTCAACTAGTGATGGTTTGATGAATCAATCCCATAATGACAGCAACCGGCCGAAATTAGGCTTAGCACTCGGAGGGGGCGCAGCTAAAGGCTGGTCGCATATCGGTGTGCTCAGGAAACTGACAGAAATCGGTATCAAACCCGATGTAATCGCCGGCACCTCCATTGGCTCCGTGGTAGGCGCAGCATACCTGTCTGATCATTTAGATGACCTCGAAAAATGGGTGATCAGTTTAAGTTGGGCGGACGTCGTTGCAATGCTCGATATTAAATTATCAGGCGGCTTAATCAAAGGCGAAAAAGTCATCCAGAGACTACGGCCATTTCTTGGAGATTTAGGCTTCAATGACCTCAACAAACCATTTGCCGTAGTTGCGGCAGATCTAGAGACCGGTAGCGAAGTTTGGCTCCGTGAGGGTGAAATTCTTGAAGCGATTCGCGCGTCCATCGCCATTCCGCCGCTATTTGCTCCCGTCAGACAGCAACATCGTTGGTTAGTCGATGGAGGTCTGGTCAATCCGGTACCGGTGTCGCTATGCCGCGCAATGGGCGCAGACGTAGTGATAGCGGTCGATCTCAGCGCACAAGGGCCGTTTAGCAAACCCATAATCAAAAAATCTAAACCCAATGAAAATCAGATTGAAAATCCAATAAAAAAGTCTAAAACAGCTGATGGCATATTTGGCGCAGTTGACGGTGTAATAGGAAAACTGCGAAACCACCGCGACACCAACGAAGAATCAATTCCGTCTTTTTTATCTGTTGCATTTCGTAGCCTTAACATCATGACCACGCGGATCACCAGAAGCCGAATGGCAGGAGAACCTGCAGAACTCGTGATCACACCAAAGCTCTCAGATATTTCTTTAATGGAGTTCCATCGAGCTAAAGAGGCGATAGAGATAGGCTACGCAACAGCAGAGCGACATCAAAGTGAATTGGAAAATATAAAAGACTATCTGGTATCAGCTGCACCACTCACCTAAGCGTTTATACGCATAATGTATATTATGTTAAATAGAGTGCGCCACGTTTTAGTTCACATAAACAACAAATCACTCTGAACCAATACGTTTAAAGCATTTCAAAGCAACAAATGTGAACGATTTATCTATCACCAAGGGACAGATTAGGTAAAATCTCACCAACTAAAAATTTAGATGATATGACAATCAATTCTTCCAAATCCAACTCTTCACGCCGCGGAGACTTTGACGTTGCAAATCAGATCAATACGACTGATTGTAACGAAGTCCGTGACTATGTGTCGCAGTTGTATGTTTCAACTTACGGCGCCTCAGAATCAGTGTTTAAATTGGTGGCGGCGTTTGGTGATTTTGGCAAGCTATTTGAGGGAAAGTACTTCGGATTTCGAGCCTGCGATACGCTCTATCACGATAAGCAGCACACGTTAGATGTAACCCTTACAATGGCGCGTTTGTTAAATGGTTATGAGCGGCATAACCCTCAGAATCCACTGGGAGCGGAGAGGTTTTTGCTCGGCATCATCGTCGCTTTATTCCATGATTCTGGATATATCCGCACCAATCAAGATCAATATGCGAAAAATGGCGCGGTCTACACGCTCACACACGTTACTCGAAGCGGTGAATTTCTGAAAGGCTATTTACCGAGTCTAGGTATGGGCAAGCACGCAAAACTTGCAGCGACATTGGTACATTTCACTGGCTATGAGCTGGAAATTGATGATCTGATTATTGACAATCCAAAAGACAAAATCATCGGCCAGTTATTGGGGACTGCAGATTTGATTGCTCAAATGTCGGATCGCTGTTATCTGGAAAAATGTCGCGACCGCCTCTACCCAGAATTCGTCACTTGTGGACTTGCGGGAGATAACAGCTTCAGAGATTCCCCTGTTTTTAAATCACCAGAAGACTTACTGGTCAAGACGCCCGCGTTTTACAGAAACTCTGTCTCTCGCCGCCTTACCGCTAACTTTAGTAGTGCCTTTAACTACGCCGACATTCACTTTGAAGGTGAAAATCCTTATATGGACTACATTGTGCGTAATATTCAGCACCTTGAAGAATTGAATGATTCAGGGGACTACACAAAACTACAGCGCCGCCCTCCTCCAACGCTTGGAGAAACTGAGTTTGGAAAAGCTTTAGCGGCAATTTAGACCCGCTAGATCTATTGTTGGTTTAAAATATCCCAATCAAAGACAGTGGCTTCATGGTTGAATCGCTTGGGGTATCATTCCCCGCTCCTTGGG
>CAZUAW010000019.1:11449-17955 GCA_964618535.1 uncultured Thiotrichales bacterium | reverse complement strand
TTTAAAAGCATCATAACTGAGACATAAATAAATGCTGCCCCTGCAACTGCCGTAACAGCCCAGCCGCCCATTTTATTCACAACTCTTAAATTAGGCACTACTTGATAGCGCTTCTGCAGTGCCAAGCACAGCCCAGACCCTATCGCAAACAATATTAAAAAGTAAGTGTCATAACTTCTACTTAAAAAAGCTATTGAGGTTAGATAAGCTAGTAATGATATTAAATAGGTCCAGGTTAGACTTCTATAATCAGTCCAAATTGCAAGATTAGTGCTATTATCACCTAGGTTCAAATCTTCCTTTGACTTGCGTAAGAAGTTAATCAAAATTATTAACGTAATAGTGATCAAAGAAAACCAGAAATAGAACCCGATAATCCCTGTTTCTGCTAGTACCAATAAGAAAGAATTGTGAGCGGTGAGCGGATGATGTTCTGTAAAGTTATCAAAACCAACACCCAAAATCGGATATTGCTTAAACATTTCAAGCCCTGCGTACCAAGCTTCAATTCTGTCAGAAGCGGATGCTTCATCAACACTTAGTTCAGAAAGGCGCGTGTAAGCAGCGCCAAGTACAGCAGCAATCAACCCAAGTAACCCTGCTTTAACTTTACCAATTCTTTTACTAAGTTCGAATATAAGAATCACACCAGTCGCTAAAAGAACACCTCTTGAATCAGTGAGATAAATTGCAGTGATTAAAGTGCCCAACATAATAAGATAGACCATCTTAAGCATTCCGGAGGATTCTCTACCAAACCAGTGGATAACCACTGGAATTGTTGAAACTAAAAGCGTACCTAGATCATTAGGATCATGAAAAATACCCAGGTATCGAACTCGATTATCAAGGGTTTCCAAGGGCAACCCAGTCCAACCCATGCCTGTAAAATACTGCTCTATACTGTGCACGGCAATGACAAATGCACAAATAGTAATGACATCTAAAACTAACTTAATTCTTGAGGCCGTGATAGCAGTCATACTCAGCATCATAAAAATACCCCAACCTGGGAGTATTGATTGTGCACTCAACCACGCACCACCCGCCCAACCTGACGCAACAACGGAAACTAATGCGACAATAAAAAAGCTAGTGATTAAAAACGGTTGAGGTACCGAAAAATCCTTCTTAACGCTGAGAATCCACGCGACAAATGTCACCATAAATACACTAGACAAGATCGGTGCATTCTCCATACTCTGGATATATTCTTGCGGTCTTAAAATAACTAACGCAATGTAAAATATAATCAACCCCAGCGTCATTTTTGCACTCCTGAAAAATTACTTATTTATTCTTATTGTTGTATGCCGCGATCACAACTGAGTTAGCACATCCTTTTCCCGTACAGACATTCTTAAAAAAAATAACAGTGATGTTTTTCTAAACTTCATCTCTGCATCTTAGGCGCTGCGGCTCAATTATTTAGCATAAGCCCCTACTTATATTCCGGCTTACTAGCTTCCTAGAGAACTCTAAACACTGCTCCACCCACATCCGTTTTGGAAAATAATCGTTTGTAGTAGCTGCGAGATGACATAGAGATTTGTTTTATATAAACCAGATACTCAATATACTTAGTGCATCGATTGAACACATTATGCGTAGTAACTATTCTGTTTTTTCTCACTAAACGACGCACGGTTTAATACATATCCAATAGAACGGCTATCGACCAGTTTTTCTTCCATTTCTCGTATTGCTTTTCCTGTGGTCTCATTGGCTTGTATAACTATCAATGTTTGATCAGCCATACCAGAAAGAATATTCGCTGATGATGAGACAAGAACCGGTGGAGAATCAAAAATCACCATGTCGTACATTCCGTTTTGACAAATTTCTTTAACGAAAGCCTCCATGCGTTGAGATGAAAATACTTCGGCACTATGTGTCGCTGTGAGACCTCTTGGAATAATTGTTAAGCTCTCGATATTTGTTGTTAAAGTTACATCATTTGCAGCCAAAGATGAGTCCTCCAGATAGTCTGTTAGACCGCGATGACTTTGCAAATCGAGAAATTTTGTGGCTTCTCCTTTTTCCAAATCAGCATCTACAAACAGAATTTTTTTAGTCTTTTCCATAGACAAACTCATGATCAAGTTAAGTGAAGTAAATGTTTTACCTTCACCAGGCCAAGCGCTACTAACAACGACACCCACACCCATAGACTTTTCAGATTTAGAGATGTTTTTCAGTAGATTTCGCTTTAAATGGCGAAACTCTTCAATAATCCCCTTATTTTTCATATCCAGGGTCACCATACCGTTCTGCCTGAGCTTGCGCATTGGTAAAGATACAATTGGATTCTCATTACTTACCGTAGCTTGCTCTACCTTAGCCGCTGGCTGCTTTACAACACGCGTATCACTTACGGGTTGATAGTCTGGGCTGTTTCCAGAAGCTTCTGGAAATACCTGATCTGCGGGAAGCTTTGGAACCCTTCGAGCCTCAGCTGAAGGAACCGGCGAACCAGCGAGCACTCGTTCCCAAGAATCTTTTATCGAAGGAAGACCAATGTCAGCACTGCTTAGGTGCTCAGGCTCAATCTTAGATGGTGCTTGAAATAGCCTCTTACTCTTAGCTTCCAAATCAGAGTCAAAATTACTGACAACACTTTGCTTAGGCTCTGTATGAAACTCGGCTTTTTTCAGTAAATCTACATAGATACTCATTAAACTAACCCACCTTGATTTGCCAGTAAATTGACAAGACTAATATTATTTAGAGTGATATACATCAGACCCGCAAATATCACCAGGAGCATTGACCAGAATACGCTTAACAGTGCCAACCTTCGCCTTGAACGAGCTCTATCCTTCAAAGAAATAATCTCAGTGATAGAACCATAAACAGGAAAATTAACTATTTCTTTTAGCTTGGAAGTACTAGCAATGTACTCTTTCATCTGAGACAAAATAATAGCTAACATAATTCCCGCACCTAAGCCCATAATAAATACCGCTACCACAAGTTTAAATCGATCTGGTGACACAGGTAACGTTGGCACTACTGGCGACTCAATTACTTGAAACTGAAAATCACTGGAACTTGTATCCGCCTGATGGGATAAGGCCGTCGCCTCTCTTCTTTGTACAAGCCCCTCATAAGTCTGCTTGATAACGCCATAGTCCCTGTCCAACTGCGCAAGCTGAGCTTCTACTCGAGGCATAATGTCGACATTCTTTCTCATTTTTGCCACTTGATTAGAAAGCCCATTTACCCTGACACGTAAAGCCCCTACCTCTCCACGTTCTCGACTCAATTCCAAATTAAGGTTTTGACGAGACTCTATGATTGAAACTGCTGCTTCTGGCGAAGTTCCTTGAACACCAGCTGTCGCCGAGTCTCGCGCTAATCGCTGTTTCATCAATGAATTAAGACGCTGTTTCGCAGCAACAATGCCGGGATATGCATTGGTATATTTTGATCTCAAGTCTTCTAGCTGAGATTGCAAAATAGTGATTTCTTCATTTAGTGAGTTATCTGAAATTTGAACCATCTTTCGTGGAATTATTTTTGGGACATTTGCTAGCTCCGTCTGAATTGAAGCCATTCTCTTTTTCGCTTCAGCCAGCGTTAGCTTCGTCAGCTCCAACAGCTCTAGTTTTTCTTGGAGCTGAGTAAAATAGGTCTCGCCTTCTGCTGGCATTAATCCAATATTTTCGCGCTTAAAGATCTTTAGTCGCTCCTCTGCTTTACGCAACTTCCCTTCATAATCTGACACTTCTCGGTCTAAAAACTCTCGGGTAATACTCGTGTCTTTTCTAGTTGCACCAATGGATAGCTCAATAAACAAGTCTGTTAATGTTTGCACAATATCAGTCACCAGCTTTGGATCTTCATCTATGTAGGTAATACTATAGACTTTACTACCTTCATCACCCGTCACCGTAACTTCGTCACCAAGATCACGAATTAGTTCTTCTCGCTCTATTTTTGACGAAACCAAAAGATTAAGATCAGTGATATCAATCACTTTTTCTAAGTTAGGACGGCTAAGTAACGTACGACGCATCAACGATGCCATTTCCCTTGTTAAATTACTTTCGGCTGCCAACCCGCGAAGCAGAGGCCCCATCATTGATTCATTTGACATCAACAGTTTAGACGTGGCTTGATATTTGTCGGGCAATAAAAACACGCCCGTCCAACCCAGCAAACAAATTAGGGCTGTCGTTAATAACATCGGCCATCTGTGTTTATAGATAGCAGAGAAATAATCTGAGAGTTGGTCGATGCTTTCTTTCATGGTATTTATTCCCACTTATTAATTATAAATGTCTTAAATTGACGAGGTTAGTCATTGAAATAACGACAGAGGTATTTTGGTATCGCCAGACTATAATGGTCGATATTTATGCAATTTCTATCATGATTATTATTTTTATAAGTACATCTCATTTGTATTAGAGATATTTTCATGGTTAATTTATAGACGCTGTATAGCGACTTTAGTTCCACAATCAATCGGCTAACACCTTGCGCCTCCTTTTGTGTGCGCGTGAACGGGAAATAATAACGATTACAACGACAATCATTCCGATGAAAGCAAGCCAGGAAGGCAATCTTAGATGCCGTTCAAAATCCTTGTAACTAGAGCCACGTCCAAATACTTTTCGCTGCCCCAACATATCATTCAGTTCATCGTAAACTTCCCATGAGCCTTTATCGTAAAGTAAACCGTCTTTTGCTTTCCGTGCCAGCTGTTGCTCATTCATTCTGCCTTCAACGAAGCCGCCGTAGTAGTTAAAAAACAGTGTACGATTTATACGAGCCAAATCACCACTACGTCCGTGCGAATAGTTTTGTTTTGACGAAGGATCAGAAAACTTTAGCTCACTATGAGTCGTCGTATTTTGAATCTCCTCTTCTCCTAATTTCATTAAGCTAATAACAGTTTTATCCGCTGATAGCGATTTAAATGATGTGAATTTCATTACAGGTGAAACAGCTCTTGCCCATTCAACTTCTGAAAATTTTGATTTTTTCAGTTGAAGCGCTGGCTTTAAACTTGTTGAGCGATCTAATCGCCTTAAATATTTTTCAGCCTCTGCTGTATCCCCATTATTTTTTTGCAAACCAACCATTAAAAATAGCATTGGCCGATAGTCGGGATTAGAGGTTAATGCCGCTCGAGTGATTTTTTCAGCGGCGGCAAAATTACCCTTTTTTCTCTCTTCTATCGCTAAGAGAAGCTGCTCACCAGGGTGACCTGGGCTTAGAAGACGAATCGTTTCAACTAATTTTTTAGAATTTTCAAAGTCTTCTAATTGAATATATTTTGCGCCTAAATAAATAAGTGGATCTACTGACTTATAGTTATAGCCTCTAGAGACTTCAACTGCGTTATTCAAATCTTCAATACTGCCGTGCAAGTACGCTGTTCTCAATAAGCCATTTAAAGCTTCATCTCTGGCCCTGGATTCAAGAACCAATGAATCAAAGATTTTATTTGCCGAATTAAAATCCCCACTTAACTCGTGCGCTTTTGCAAGGCCAAGCTTTGTTTCCCAATGATTTGGATGCGTATCTGGCAAGCTCTGAAAGACTGTTATCGCTTTAGAATAGTTTCCCGACAATAGCTGTAACATACCCTCTAGATTACCTGCAACAACGGGATCTCCCCCTGCTGATGTAAATATATTAATCAATTCGCTAGCTGTATGATGCTTATTTTTCTTTGCCATCGCTAAAACCGCAAGCTCTAGTGCTCCCGCATCAAGCTTCTGGTTTTTGAACACATAATTTGAATGGACTAAAGATTCATCTAACTGCTCATTATCTAAAAATGCTTTGGACAGTAGCTTGCGTACTATAGGACTATCTTTGACTAAAAGAGATGCGCGTTGCAGTTGCTCAGAAATAGTTGCTCTATTACTGTCCGATCTAAATAACATCGTACGTAATATAAGTAGCTCGGCGTCTTCACTAGCATCTAGTCCCTCACCATCCAATGTACCGAACACTTGTTTTGCTTCATAAGGCTCACCCAAGAGTACATAGCTCCTAATCAAAAGTTTCGCCGCCCAGAGGTTACTGCGGTTCTTTTTATAGAAATTTGCCAAATAAAATCTTGATCGCTCATATGACTTTGTAGCCATGTAAACCACACCAAGAAGCAATCTCACAGATTCTATTGAGTAGCCTTTTTCCAACTTTAGAAGTCGTCTTTCCGCGAGATGATAATTTCCACCAATCAGGGCAACCAGCCCACCCAAATATAACGCTCTAACATCACCTCTGTTGCGCGCAAGCAGATCTAACACAACTTTTTCAGCTTCTTTTAATTTCCCCTCAGCTACTTCAGCTTTAATCAATTCGTAACCAGACCTTCGAGCGAGCATAGGAGAATAATTGGGGTTTTGACGATCCATTAAAGCTCTAAACCTGTTCACTCCCTTTTCATTGTCACCATTATTAACTTCTATTTTTGCGAGTAACCATTCGAAGCGATTTTCGCCAGGAAAATTACTGATCGCGGTCTCTAGATACTGGCTAGCAAG
>CAZUAW010000019.1:0-11349 GCA_964618535.1 uncultured Thiotrichales bacterium | reverse complement strand
AGTATTTTTAGCAGCCTTTTTTATATTTGCTATGGCTTTTTCAGATTCACCATTTTTCTGGTATATTCGGCTTATCAACAATCTTGCTTGATAATTTTCAGGGTCTTTTTGAAGAATTTCCTTCAAAAGATTAACTGCTTTAAAATCCTCCTTATCTAGCATTGCATTTCGTGCAGATTCCAATTTCTTATCAATTGTTATATTTTCAGATTCTGATATAAAACACCCGCCTAAAGTCAAAGTAACTATCAGAGCAGTTGTTATTCTAGCTAAATATTCGAAATTAATTATGTAAGTCATATGCTATTTTTTATTATTTATTGAAACACCAGCAACTGCCTAGAGTCTGAAATTACTAACGAGACCCTTTCCCAAATACAACAATTTCGACAGTTTGGACAAGAATAAAGAGGTCTAAGAGAAAGCTGTGGTTTTTTGTGTAATACATATCGTATTGTAATTTTTCCATAGCATCTCGATCAGACGCACCATACGGATAATTTAGCTGAGCCCATCCAGTTATACCCGGTTTAACTCGATGCCTTTCACTGTAATATGGCAATTTCTTAATCAATTCTTTTACAAATTCCGGCCGTTCTGGACGTGGTCCTACAAAACTCATTTCACCATTCAGTACGTTCAGTATTTGTGGTAATTCATCTATCCTCAACTTACGAATTACTGCACCTACCCGAGTAATTCTATCGTCATTTTCTAACGCCCAAACAGCGCCAAGCTTTTCAGCATCTTCACGCATGCTACGAAATTTTAAGACACTAAAAGGCCGACCGTTTTTACCTATACGTGTTTGACGATAGATAACACTCGCGTTTAAACCATCCTCTATTTTTATCATTAGTGCGGTAATCAGCATAATAGGCCAGGAGACAGCTAGCAGTACACTACTGCCAAACAAATCCAATGAACGTTCAAAAAACGCCCTGAAATAACTGTGATCAAACCCAGAAGAGAATATCAGAGAGCTAGGTGACATCACTTCTAGCTGTAATTTTCCAGACTCACGCTCAAAAAAAGTTGCGATATCTGTAATAACAACTCCTTTTAGCCGACACTCCAGAAGCTCATCTATCAGCAGTGAATTTCTACGGTCTTCCGCTGCAACAACAATTTCATCAATTTCTAGTCGTACTGCAAGATCAGGTAATGGCTCAAAATTGTCTACGGTATGGATTGCGCTGACATCTACAGGCTCTTTATTAACACGCACAAAACCACGTAACTTAATGCCGTGGTGTACTAGCTGCTCCTCTATTAATTCAATTGATTTTGCTCGTATCCCGGCCCCGTAAACGAGGACATTTCGTCGTCCAATACTGGAGTCAAAAACTGCAACAAATATTTTTCTGGCAATCCAAATGAGAAAAAAAGAGCAGATAATTGCAATAATTAGAACACTTCTCCCTAAGAAGAAGCTCGGGATCGCATAGACCACGAAGATAAATAGCAGTGCTCCAAAAACATGCGCGGAAAATATTCTTAAAACAACACTATCTCGCCGTAACCTAAGATAGCTAATGTTATACAAACCCATGGACACCATCGATATAATCATTACCGATGCAAAAACCAGTGAAGCAGGGATGAGGGGGCCAGTAATTCGCTCAACCATATCAATACTTGTTGAGCCGGCAAGGTCACCCGTCAAGTAGTTCCGAAAATAGGCACCCATGTAGACTGATGCTACAAAAATAACTAGCTCTACCAATGCGAGTATAAAAAATACTATTGGTACTCGCTGGCCAAAAATACGAATACTTGCCATATCTGATACTTATGTTATTGAGAGAGTCTCTGATAAATTTAGAACAAAGCAGGTCGCATTCAAATGGTCATCATTAGTAACTCGAATTTCTAGGAATATGCTATTACAAAATTCCTGGCACACGATCAGACCATGTATGGGTGAACAATATCAGTTCATAAATAAATCAGAATATCCTTTAGTACGCTCACCCTGTGAGACGATCAATTTTTCTGGACTCATAGGTTTCTAATCCAATAGAGCCTTCTAATAAATCATCGATACGAACCTGTGAAGACGCTGTGGTTTCTTGCTGTTGAAGTGTAAATTGAATTTGATAGGTTGCAATTCCAATAACATCTCCAGTTTTTAGTACATGACTCTTTATCTTTCGTCCGTTAATATAAGTTCCATTTTGGGTATCCAAATCTTCTAAAAGGTAGTAACCATCAACGAGATTTATGACTGCGTGATGTTCGCATACTGACAAACCTTCAAACAAAAAGTCATTGGATTCTTGCCTGCCAATCGAAATACTGTCTTTATCGAGAATCAGCTCCGCCATTAAAAGGCCTTTGTTGCTGATTTCTAGTTTTGGATAACAATTTTTTTTTCCGGAGTTAGTAATAGATTTAGTGGATAAATCCAACATGCGTTGTTTTTTCTGCATAATTGTTTTACCTGAAAACTTATCCCAACCCAGTTCATCCAAGGCTGTTCGAACGTGCGAGGTGTTAACTGAGTTATCTTCTTTAACATAAGCCGCTACCATTGCTGCATCGCAAAGTACATTCACGAGACGCGGCGTACCTTCTGTAAAACTATGTAGTAACGAAATTGCAGCATCAGTAAATATCCCATGTGATTCGCGTCCGCACATTGTTAGTCGATAATTGATATATTCTTTTACGCCCTGCTTATCGAGACGAGATAATGAATACCATAACCTGACTCGTTGGCGTAATTGCTCCATTCCAGGATGATCAAACTTGGTTAGTAATGCCTCATCACCAACAAGAATTATATTCAGCAAGGGTTTTGAGTCTCGTTCCAGAGCGGTAAAAAAACGAATCTCTTCAAGAATCCCTCGGCTCAAGTGATGCGCCTCATCTATTACTAGTAGCACCTGGTTACCCGCATTGCGTTGATCTTGCAAATACTGGGTAATCGTATAAATAAGCCCAGCCTTTTCAGCGGTAAATGCCGGAACACCCAAATTAGCAGCAAAGCTTCTTAAAAATTCTTTTGTAGAAAGCCGCGTATGATTTAAATATATAACCGTGACATCTTCTTCAAGACGCGAAATCAAATTTTTCGCCATCAATGTTTTACCTGTACCAGGCTTGCCAGTGACAACAGATAACCCATCCCACTTCCAAATTGAATAGGATAAGTAGGCCTTTGCTCTCGCATGACTTTGACTCAAGTAAACAAGGTCGGGGTTCACTGCAATTTGAAAAGGGTTTGTATTTAAACCGTAATATTCTAGATACATAAATAACCACTATTTAATTTAACTGTGCGCTTAGTAGAGCGACATTCTCAATATCACACGCGCTGATTTTTGTTTTTGATTCCAGCTAACAGCAATAATGCTGCTGTGCAAAATTAAAAAAGAATGCTACCCGTGTATTCATGCCATATAGTGCTTTGATACAATTACACACGCTTTGTGGAAGGTTTGAAGGATAAAAACCAAATTGGTTCCCTTTCGACTAGCTCACCTAAATATTTAGGCGCAACAGGTCACAAAAATAGTGACGCGGCAGAAAGTAATAGCACGAAACTTCAAGGGCAATAACTTGATCCCAGATGAGTAATAAACGTGGGTTAGAGCGACAATTGATTCTTAAAGTTCAATCGAACACGATTAGAGACAAACAAACACGAATGGGATTGATAGGGGAAATAGACAAAATTGCGAAACTACGCACGCTGCAATAAAGCTGACAAACTCAACTCGGAAGGATATAAAGATCTCTGTGAAGAACCCTCCACAGACGATCAAACAACAACAGCGGTTTTAATATTATTGATATAATCCAGGCAAGCCGGATGGATTAGAACTCTTCACAGCTTTCACAGGTAACTTCTTAAGTGCATTGAGCAATTCCTTACCGTTCCATTGTTTTCCACGAGAGTTAAACAAGAACGAATCCAGCGCGTGAATTGATTTTTTAGCACGATCGTCTTTAAGACGCTGGGACAATTGGGTCAATCCTCTGGGGGGATTATCTGGCCAGTGAGCATCAGCCCATTTAAGTAAATAGTTACGCGCCTGGGTAGGATTATCGGCACGACAGGCTTGCTCAAATTTTCTTCTCGACTCTACCGCTGAGAGAGGTACTGAAACGGGAGTAGGCTCAATCGTCGCAATTTTATTCTTTCGATAATTCTTCTGCCACAAGAGCAACAAAGTACCCAACCACAAAAGCCCCAGTGCCAAGGCTAACCACTGCCAGATGCCACTGCCAGAACCGGCCATCACTACAGGCTCAACTTTTGGAGTAGCTGGCTCTTTTGTCTGATTCAACGACTCAACCGGCTTCTTAACCACGGGCTTAGGCGCAGCAGCCTGCGGCTTAACTTTAGCCACCTCACCGGCAGCAGATAAAATCTGGATCGTCCGTGCAGGTAGCATCGCCACGGCGGGCTTCTCATTCACCACATCCCACCAATGCAGCTTTATTTCAGGGATTTTAAGCTCACCGGCTTGCGTCGGTACGTAGGTAAAACGCTGAATGGTATCACCCAATACACCCGTGCTATTACCCCGGGTTCGTAGCTTGGGTTTATCCTCATACACGTTAGCGCCCGCAACATCCCCTACCGAGACTTGTGGAATTTGCGCGCCCGTTAACCCATCGATGCGTAAGCTTATTTCCCGAATAATAGGCTCACCAACTTTCACACTGCCATCCTCAGGATCATAAGTCTCGCTTATTATCACTTCCCGCGCTGGCAGCCAGTCAGCAGCGGCATTTGGATCAGCAGCGCGAACCTTCAGGCTCAGCGCCTTTCCTGCAATACGGATCACCCGCGTCGGCTGGAGCATACTGCCAAACGGTGTTTGAGAGAAAAACGGATCTTGGGAAAAGATAGAATCGTTATCAACCAGTCCGCCACTGGCTCGATCCAGAATTTTCGCCGATAACACCGGCGCCGGGATTTTTAACTCACCGCTTGTTTGCGGAAAAATTGCGTAACGGCGTTCGATCACTTTATAGCGATTTTTGCCCACTTTCTCGCTGTACTTTTTATCCGGATCCAATCGCCTCACTAGCGCATTCTCGATCACGGGATCGGGTAACTCACCTTCCACCAGTTTGGTCGCATGGTATATCCGCACCGTGTAAATCGACATTTCTCGAACATACGGGTTAGCGGGTTCAACGCTGGTTTTAATCAACACTTCAGTACGGCTAGGTATAGATTTTTTACCGCTGCGGTTTGCTTTAGCTGTCGCTTTGGGAGCAACTGGAGCCTTCTTGATAGCGGCAACCTTTGTCACCTTTAACATCATCGCAGCGGATTTCTTTCCTTCCACCGTGATAGCTGGAATCTTCAACTGCCCTACTCGTTTGGGCTTAAGACGAACTTGCCAGGTGGTTTGTGCTGAAACCTGACCATTAACAAATTCCACCTTAGTGCTTCTGGAGGTTCCCAGCACTTTAAAGTCTTTGGACAACCCACCAGTGAGCGGGTTTTTCTGCGTCTGCCCGTCATATGAAATCTGCAAAGTAACCGTCTCAGCCAGTGAGATTTGGCTTTTACTTAGTTTCACACTAACCACAGCAGCGACTGCTGTATAAGACACACTAAGCAAAATCAGCATGATCCACAGGCGTGTTGAAATAAGCCTGGGCATTATTTTGAATCGTTTTAATCGCATCATTGAGATGACTCTCCTTCTTTTCGCCGCAAATGCTCCAACATGAACTTGCGACGTAACAATCCCGACGGATCATCCGGAACCTGCCGTAACCACTGATCCAGATTCGGATCGTGCACTGGCTCATCATTAGGTAAAGCGGCGTTATGTGCAACGGATGGTGACGGAGACTGTGAACCCGTTTCAGGTTGTTGTGGGGGCTTATTCTCGGGATTATCCTGCTGATTTTTCTTCATTTGCTGCTCAGCATCGCGCCGCGCAGCATCTGCATCGTGTTTCTCTGGAGAATCCTGATCTTTTTCATCCTTGCGTTCGCGCTCAGGATCAGACGAATCTTGTTGCTCACCATCACCTTGCTGTTCCTCTGGCGGTGGCTGCTGATTATTATTGTCATCTTGCTTTGGCAGTGGCGGCGGTGGCTGTTGTTGTGGTGGCTGCCCTGGAGGTGGGTCTTTTTTCAGCAAGTCCTCCACCAGTTTTAAGTTTGCCGCCGCATCTGAATGGCTTGGCTCCGCTTTCAACGCCTCCTCAAAAGCCACTTTAGCCTTCTCCAGATGCCCAGCCCGCGCCAGCGCATTACCGCGATTGTAGTCTGCATCCGCGCCGTCAACTTCAGCAAAGGCAGCCGCTGCCTGATCAAACTGACCTGCTGAATAAAGCGCTGTACCGCGCCAAGCAGTATTCTCAAATAGCGCTGCCGCACGCTCAGGCTGCTGCTGTTTTAGTGCCCTTAGACCCTGCTGATCGGAGCGCATCCATAGATCGCTCCAGCCACCCGCTAAAGATTGCGTTGGCATCAACATCGGTAACAAGCCCGCCACCAAAACAACACCCAACCAGCCCTTGCGCATGCCCGTGGCAGCCAGAAAAAGCACCAGCGGCAACAACCAAAAACCATACTCAACCCAACGCTCAACCTGCGCTTCACTTTCTACTTTGTCTGCCAGCGCCTCATCATCAATATCGCTCAGCACAACATTCAGGTCTTCTGCATTTGCCGTCATCTGGCTGTATACGCCACCACCCGCATTCGCAAGCTCGATCAATTCTGCTGGCACCAGTCGTGCCATTTTGCCAAAACTGCCATCGGCATTTGGCGTTGGCGCACCCGGTATTGTGCCGACGCCCAATACCGAAACTGGGAAACCCAACTGCTTGAGTGCGCGCACAGCTTTGAGCGAACCTGCCATATCATCGACACCATCAGTCACTAAAACCACTTGCCCAATTCGTGCTTTGGCACGTTTTAACAATGATTGAGCCAGATTTAAAGCGGGCATCGCCGAACTACCTCGTGCGGGAACAATATCCGTCGCCAGCGCTGGAATCATCGTCTCGATGGTCTGCGTGTCACTGGTCAGTGGCGTGACAATATGTGCCTCACCTGCAAACACGATGAGCGCCGTGCGACCCTCGCCAGAGCGTTTGAGGATATCCGAAAGCTTAAATCGTGCTCGCTGTAAACGTGAAGGTGCGATATCCACAGCGTTCATGGAGTCAGAAAGATCGAGCAGCACCACTCTGGATAAATCAGCGCGGTACACCGGTTGAGGCTGTCGCTCCCAAACGGGCCCTGCCAGTGAAATGATCGTCACCAACCAGCCAATCCCCAGCAACAGTAAAAACCGATGACTCAAACCACCCGGCGGGGTGACCCACAAGTGCTCCAGCAAATGCTCATCACAGGATTTTTGCCACGGAGATGCGGCCTGGCTGCGACGCAGTGATAGCAGCAAAAACACCGCCACCGGCAGTAAACCCAAAAACCACCAGGGGCGTAAAAATTGTAGCGTGGATAGATCCATCTACCCGACTCCTCGTGAACCAGCACCCTGCTTTGGTGACAAAGACTCAAGGATCATTGGTAAACCCAGCAACAGACTCAATAGAAATGCTGCACTTAGTGGCCAAAAATATAATGCGCTCACAGGTCGAAGCGTCTCTCCCTTACCCGCAGCGGGTTCAAGTTGATCCAGCAACGAATAAATGGAGCGCAGCGCGCCTTTATCGGTGGCGCGGAAATACTGTCCACCGGTGGTATCCGCAATGTATTTGAGTGCATCTTCATCTAGCTCCGCGCGATAAGTCGTAATAGGACGACCAAAAATATCCTGCCCGACAACCGGCTCACCACCGACACCGATGGTGTAAATTTTCAAGCCGACCTGCTTCGCCAGTCTCGCCGCCTGACGCGGTTTGAGTTGGCCGGTGGTATTACTACCATCAGTCAGCAAAATGAGTACTGTCTCATTTTGATTCTTAGTGTGCAGTCGTTTTATTGCCAAGCCTATCGCATCACCAATTGCCGTTTCCTGTCCGGCGATACCGACTACCGATTCCTGCATCAACGTCTGCACTGTCTCGCGATCAAACGTCAGCGGCGCTTGAATATAAGGACGACTACCGAACAAAATCAAACCGGTTCGATCTCCTTCACGACGACGAATAAATTCGCTGGCAACCTCTTTGACCACATCGAGTCGATCCCGCCGTTTGGAGGGATCCATATCGGGGGTTTGCATACTGCCGGAGACGTCCACCGCAAGCATAATATTGCGGCCTTCGCGGGGCAGCTCCACCGCCTCATCAAGTCGCTCAGGCCCCATCGAGGCTGCGACCAACAATAGCCACACGAGTAACGCCAGCAATTTACGCCAGCGTTTTGAGGTGGATAATTTCATCCGTGAATCGCTGCCTTGCGAGGTTGCAAACGGTGCAAATAAAACACCGCCGCTACGATCTTGAGCGCGCGGCAACAACCACCGCATCAGCAGCGGCAAAGGTAATGCCAGCGCCATCCACGGCCATACGAGCTGATAAGTCATCGGCTCGCTCCCGATTGATTTCGCTTAATCCAGTCGGTCGCAAAATCGAGCAGCGCACGCTCATCACCGCGTTTAGCCTTGCGCTGATAGGGCGTATCCAGCAACAGTTTTCCGGCGCGTAAAAACATGTGATCATCGCTACTTTTCTTTAGAAACCGCAACCAGTTTTTACCACTCAAACCAGCAACTTCTGCACGCGGATAACAGACCAGCGCATAGCGTTTGAGTAGTTGATTCACTTGATTCGCCATTTGTGAAGCGGTTAGATCCTGCGCTTGCAATTGCTCCAGCTCTTTCAGAGCATGACGCTGCAAACGGCGTTGATAGCGAAACCAGCCAAATAGCATTGCTGCCAGCACCGCTATCGCCAGCAATATCCACCAGCCCGGCGCAGGCGGCCACCAGGAAATCGCCTCGGGATGATGCAGTGGTTTTAAACTCTCTAATGGATCATTCATCGCCGATTACCTCGGCTGGAAATCCCCATCCGCAGCGTGTTGACCAGATTCGCATTGGTCGCGATGTCCATAAAATGCACTTCGTGACGGCGACAGTAATCCATCACCAAGCCACGGTGCTTACGGAACCTGACTTGCCAATTTCGATGCGTTTCAGCATGGCCAAAATCAACCACTTGACGAGACTGCTGATTGCCGAGTTCAAAAACACCACTGCGAGGCGGATGTGCTTCCAATGGATCATAGATCAATCCCGCTATCACATCATGATGATGCGAGAGCCGCGTTAAGTGCTTTTCCATGCTCGAGCCCATCTCGCGAAAATCGCTTAATATAAACACCAGTCCGCCAGTATGTGCGACACGGTTCAAACGCCCAATGGCTTCATCCAGACGACCTGGCTGCATTTCACCCTGCGTCTCAGGTTGCAATTTTACGATAGCGTTGATTAGGTGCAGCACGCCTTCGCGCCGCGCCCGAGGTTGCAATTCGATATGACCTTTTTCGCTGGTAACAATACCACCAATGCGATCTCCCGCGTGCTCTGCAGCCCAGGCAACCAAGGTCGCCAGCCGCGCAGCGATGACTGATTTAAATGCGGTGCGGGTGCCAAAAAACATCCCTGGATGCAGATCCACCAGCAAGAATACTGGACGCTCGCGTTCCTCACGAAACAATTTGGTGTGGATTTGGCCTCGCCGAGCAGATACCCGCCAGTCAATGGTTCTGGCATCGTCACCCGATTGATAAAGCCGCACCTCATCAAACTCTAAACCGCGTCCCTTATAGGCAGAATGGTAGCCGCCGGATGAGGCAGACATTGCCGCACGACGAGCATCGAGCGGCAAACTGCGTGATCTGGCGCGCAAGGCTACCAGCTCATTTAATGTCACAGTTACACCTGATGTCATCGCGATTCCCAGGAATGCTGGGGTTAAGGTGCGGGGACTCGATTCAGCAGCTCATCAATCAATCCCGATGAGGTATTGCCTTCTGCCTCCGCTGCATAATCGAGCAAAATTCGATGCCGGAGCACATCCGGCGCAATGCTTTGGACATCTTCGGGGGTGACATAATCACGGCCCGACAACCAGGCTACAGCGCGCGCCGCTCGCTCTAGACCAATCGCACCCCGAGGGCTGGAGCCCCAGCGAACCCATTGCTTGAGATCATCACCGTACTGACCTGGATCACGGGTAGCTTCTACCAGTTGAAGAATATATTCTTCAACTGAATCAGCAACGTACAAGCCTAGGATTTCTTTACGCGCTTCAAAAATGGATTCCTGCGTCAGTGGGTTGAGGTGCTTGGCTTTCTTATCACCCAGCTCAGCTCGCGCTTCGTCGCGGGTAATTTTCAAAATATCACGGCTGGCATCGCGATCTGGATACTCAACCTGCACATGCAGTAAAAACCGATCCAGTTGCGCTTCAGGCAGCGGATAAGTGCCTTCCTGCTCGATTGGGTTTTGGGTTGCCATGACCAGAAACAGCTTTGGTAGCGGATAGCTCGAACTGCCCACCGTCACCTGCTTTTCGGCCATCGCTTCGAGTAACGCAGATTGCACCTTGGCGGGCGCACGATTCACCTCATCAGCAAGAATCAGGTTATGGAAGATTGGCCCTTTAATGAATTCAAAAACACCCTGCTCAGGGCGATAAACATCACTGCCGGTTAAATCCGCAGGCAGTAAATCCGGCGTGAATTGCACCCGATGAAAATCGGCCGTCATGCCTTGCGCCAGCGAGTTAATCGCCCGCGTTTTCGCCAGTCCAGGTGGGCCTTCCACCAGCAAATGACCGTCGGCAAGCAAACCCACCAGCAAGCGGTGAATCAGCTTCTTCTGTCCCACCACCTGACCGCGCAGGTATTCTTCCAGATGCTTAATCGCAACCCTGGGTTTTATCGCTTTTTCTTCTGTAGATTTCTTCTTGCTCATGCGAACCGGGACCTAGTGGATTTAAAGTCGCACAATATACCAGCTAAACACCTGTAATGCGCTGTTATTGAAGCGCTTACCCACACCGTTTCTCGGCAGAAAAGTGACAAATTGTAACGACTGGAGAAACACTGCTAACCAGCGTCCCAATGATCCGTTTTAATCCCCTCACCTAAATCTGCGGCGACCAAACGGCGACGCACCTCAAGCAAGCGTTCAATCAATGCTGGCTCCGCTTGCTCATAAGCATCCACACCCCAGCGCCTTGCGATACATCAGCAAATTTTCAGGGTTTCTTAGCAGCCCATTGTTATGCTCAAGATCATTGAGGTTTTCAGTGCTGTTAAAAAACTCATTTTTCTCCATCCCTTCTGGTACATCCAGCGGAATGGGTCGAAAAGGCGTGCTGATCTCTTTGGGTCCAATATCCATACTCGCGGCTCCGTGACATTAATTTGGAATGGATTATATAG
>CAZUAW010000018.1:11858-18270 GCA_964618535.1 uncultured Thiotrichales bacterium | reverse complement strand
TTTTCCAAAATTCATTCCGCCCTACGCCAGTTTGAGAACCAAAATAACCACTCATCGCCAGTTTAGACTCGTTCTGAATAACTGGTGTCTGATAAATGACGGATTGCGGGAAAACTGTTAACCCGTTCATACCTCAACAGAGCTTCACCCCCTAATATGCCTCCCATAGATGGCAACGGCAGAAATTTTCCGTTTCCTGTAAATATTCGCTCTCAGTAAAGACGATCATCGTCCTTGACTGCGGGCTACCTAAATGGAGTTAGGCATGACGCTTTCCAGCGTACAAATTTTTGCACAGAATCTGGCTGATCGGGATACGGTATCCTCATTGCTCGGTTTCTTTTCGATTGAATCACAGGATGGCAGCGATGATACTCAAGCAGCGAGCTTTAGCAGCCAGATAACGGCATTCGTATGCGAAGACCATCAAGAATTCAGCACATTATTCAACAGCTTGCCGGAAGTTGAGCAAAAAAAACCGGCGTTGCTATTTTATACCGGTGAGAAAATTCAAGAAGATAATAAAGGTAAGGAGAAGATTTTCCCATTACCTCTCAAATGCACCCACCAGCAACTCAACAAACAGCTCAACCAGGCAAATAGTGCATTAACAAACAATTCACGCCGCCGCCGTCAGTCCCTGCAATCTCTGGAAGGCAGTAGCGCTGGCATAGAGAAGGTCAAGCAACTGATAGAGAAAGTCGCTAATACCGACGCAAATGTTTTGATTTTAGGGGAGTCCGGTACCGGCAAAGAACTGGTTGCCAGGGCAATCCATCGCCTTTCAGACCGTGCTGACGGTACATTTGTACCGGTCAATTGTGGCGCTATTCCCAAAGACTTGCTGGAAAGTGAATTATTTGGACATGAAAAAGGCGCTTTTACTGGCGCTATTTCAGCCCGTAAGGGTCGATTTGAGATGGCCGAAGGCGGCACTCTGTTTCTAGACGAAATTGGCGATATGGATATCGCTATGCAAGTTAAATTGCTCAGAGTGTTACAAGAAAAAACCTTCGAACGAGTCGGTTCAAGTCGCTCCCTCAAGGCCAACGTGCGGATCGTGGCAGCCACTCACCGGAACTTGGAACAAGCGATTGCCGATGGCAAGTTTCGCGAAGATTTATTCTACCGCTTAAATGTTTTTCCCATAGAAATGCCGCCGCTGCGTGAACGTCGTGAAGATGTTCCCGCACTGGCACATTCTATGATTCAGCGTCTTGCCAAAGAACAAGGTAGTTATGCACTAAATCAGGAAAGTCTCAACGCACTCATTAATCACGACTGGCCAGGTAATGTTCGTGAGCTTGCCAACCTAATCGAGCGATTGCGTATCCTTTATCCAGATCAAACTATCCGACTCGAAGATTTACCCGCGAACTATTCGGGCAACTTCAGGGCTGAAAATATTCCCTCGGCAGCCACTTTGATTTCTCCGACGAACATGAATACCGCCTCGATGCACCTGTCGACAGGTAACTTTAATTTAAAAGATCATCTGCAAGAAATTGAACTGGAACATATCAAAGAAGCACTATCTCGTTCTAATGGCGTTGTCGCAGCAGCTGCAAAGCTGTTGAATTTAAGACGTACAACATTGGTTGAGAAAATGAGGAAACTACAAATCGAACGCGAAGAAATGATGTCGTAATTTTGACATTTATTATTCGCAAAGAAAGACAACTTAAATAAATTCAGATAGTTACTAAAAAAGGCACAAGAATTGCTGCCTTAACATCAGAAATCTAATGGAGTAGATTCGATGGCGCAAAGATCCATATTAATTGTTGGCACTGAGAAGCTATACGCTAAAGCAATGGCCAGCACACTCGAAGCATTTGGGTATTCCGCTCAATGTGCGTGGGACAGTGATTTTGTCCTCAACACAATTCAAAAAGAAACAACGAATTTGGTAATTTGCGAAGAAAACATGCATCCAATTACCGGTACGGAAATTATGCATAAAATTCATGCCATAGATGCATCAATTCCAGTCATTTTAATTTCTGATTACGGCTCTGTCGAACGCGCAGTAAAAGCCATGCGTGACGGTGCAGCAGACTATTTGATCAAACCAATAGACACTGATCACTTACTCGAATTAGTAGAGAGAGTCGCTACCTCACCAGCACCAAACATCGAAACCGATTCTGATATGATTGCCCACGACCCCTATTCTCTTGAATTAATTAAGCTCGCTAAAAAAGTAGCAGAAAAAGATGTTTCTGTATTAATTTCTGGAGAAAGTGGTACCGGTAAAGAAGTACTCGCTCGTTACGTCCACAAACACTCGCTCCGAAAAAACAAACCATTTATTGCCATCAATTGCGCAGCTATTCCTGAAAATATGTTGGAGGCAATATTATTTGGTTATGAAAAAGGTGCCTATACAGGCGCTCATCAAGCCAACTCTGGAAAATTTGAGCAAGCTCAGGGCGGCACTATCCTTCTAGATGAAATTTCCGAAATGGATCTTTCGCTGCAAGCCAAGTTACTCCGTGTTCTCCAGGAAAAAGAAGTTGAGAGGCTCGGTAGTCATGAGACTATTCAATTAAATGTACGTGTACTCGCCACCACTAACCGTAATTTACGCGCAGAAGTAGATGCCGGTCGATTCCGTGAAGATTTATATTATCGTTTAAATGTATTCCCCCTTGATTTGCTACCTTTGCGTAGTCGCCCTGCCGACATCGTACCGCTGGCTGACCATTTAATTAAAACGCATGTACAAATTGGACAACCGCGGCCAGTCATTGCCGCCCCAGCTGCACAACAGTTAGAAAAATATTCCTGGCCCGGTAATGTTCGTGAACTCAGCAACGTAATTCAACGAGCATTAGTCATGCATAGCGGTAATATTGTTGAGGCTGAGGATCTTCGCTTTGAAGCACATCAGGGTAATTCTTCTGACATTGATAATATTATTCAGACCAGTCAGCTCAACAGAAATTTAAAATCGAGAGAGCATGAATTAATTTTGACTGCGCTGGAAAAAGGCAACGGCAGTAGAAAACTAGCCGCAGAAGAGCTCGGAATCAGCCCAAGAACACTGCGTTATAAATTAGCAAAAATGCGCGACCTAGGATTAGAAATTCCTACAGCCTAGCATCTTATCAAAGCGTATATAACGAACATTACTGGACTATTACTATGGAACCGATTAGTCATACACAATTACTAACCCAGCTCCAATCATTGGCAAAACAGGCCGGCATAAATCCCACCAGCACGACCACGGGCACGGCCGCCACTTCTGAATTTAGCCAACTGCTCAAACAATCCATTCAAGGTGTCAATAAGCAAATGAAAACAGCTGGAGCATTGGCCAAATCTTTTGAGATGGAAGATCCAAATGTCAATATTGCGCAGGTCATGATCGAACGGCAGAAATCCCGCGTTTCATTTGAGGCATTAATGCAAGTGAGAAATAAGCTGATGAATTCTTATCAAGAAATAATGAGGATGTCGATTTAGTGAATGAATTTTCCGAATATGGAAAAATTCCGACTCTAATAAAAGAATATCTTAATGAATAATTCTAACCAACAAGATCAAGCTCAGGGCGCACCCTCTGCGATACCAAGCTTTAAAGAGATGGTTGCCAGTGGATTAATTTATCGCCACATCACTTCGCTATTAGCGTTGGCGGGTGTAATCACTTTGGGTATCGGCCTGATTATGTGGGCTTCCAAACCTGACTATGTGCCGATATTTGATCGCCTGAGCAATCAAGACACACAAAAAATTGCTGAATCACTGCGCGCATCAGGCATCCCCTACCAAATAGAAAATGGTTCCGGGCTAGTACTTGCACCCACAGACCAATTGCAAAAAGCGCGTATGCAATTAGCTTCGGAAGGGTTCTCCTCTCGTGATGGCGTCGGTGTTGAAATGTTGCAGCAAGAGCAAAGTCTAGGCACCAGCAGATTCGTAGAAACCGCACGTTATCATCACGCATTAGAGACTGAGTTAAGCCGCACCATCAGCAATATGCGGAATGTTGATTCTGCACGGCTTCATTTAGCCTTACCAAAACAATCTGTATTTATTCGTGACCGGGCCAAACCCAGTGCATCGGTAATGATTAAGTTAATGCCTGGGCGTTCACTCGAAGGTGGGCAGGTAACATCGATTGTACAAATGATTGCATCCAGTGTGCCGCACCTTGAAAGCTCTCAAGTGACAGTGGTAGACCAATGGGGAAAACTCCTGTCCAGCGGTGGCGATGATAATGGTATGGATATCGCCAGCAAACAATTCGACTACGCACGTAAGCTGGAAAATGTTTACGCCAAGCGTATTGAAGAACTACTCACACCTATTTTAGGCTTAGGTGCTATCCGCGCCAAAGTTTCTGCGGAAGTTGATTTTACATTACAGGAAAAAACGCAGGAGCAATTCGACCCGGGTGAAGGTAAAATTCGAAGCGAACAAACGGAAGAGCAAAGTTCAAACGGATCACTGGCTGCGATTGGAATTCCTGGGGCGCTATCTAATCAACCGCCGGAAGCTGGTACAACAGATAAAGACAAAAATGCTAAAAAAGACAATGCAGAACAACCTACCAATGTCAGCACTCAGGCAATCCGAAATTTTGAGCTGGATAAAACCATTACACACTCTCGTAGCTCTACAGGTAGTTTGCGTAAATTATCTGTTGCGGTGTTGGTAGATAATAAAGCTTCCACCAATGAAGCGGGTGAAGAAACACGTACGGCTTTGACTGAAGAGGAAATTACCACCGTCACCAACATGGTCAAAGGTGCGATTGGTTTTAATCAACAGCGAGGCGATACAGTGACAGTATTTAATCAAGCCTTTCAACCTGTTGAACAAATCGAAGCCGTTGAGGGCCCTGCTTTTTACGAGCAACCCTGGGTTTGGAGTATGGCAAAACAAGTATTAGTAGGCTTAGCAATTTTAATGCTGGTGATTTTCCTGGCTCGCCCGGCGATGAAGAATTTCAAACCTCAAAAACCCGAGAAGAAAAACAAAAATGAGGCAGAAGAGAATAGCGATGGACTGGCTGCAGATAAAGTTTCTTTAAGCTATGACAAGAGCGGCGCGCCCCAATTAATGTCACCCCCCCAAGCATATGGAGATGTCCTTAATGTTGCACGAGGACTGGCGCATGAAGACCCCAAACGCGTCGCTAAAGTGATAAAGACCTGGGTCGAAGAAAATGTCTAATCCACAAGCTGATGATGGCACTCTAAAAGGCACTCAGCGCGCCGCTATTTTGCTGATGACGCTGGGCGAAGAAAAGGCCTCAGAAATATTAAAGCTAATGGAGCCTGAAGAAGTTCAGTCTGTTGGCTCTGCAATGACCTCTCTGAAAAATATCAGTCAGACTAATATTTCCCAAGTTCTCGATGGATTTGTCACTCAAGTGGGTAAAGAGTCTGCGCTCTCTTTGGGCACAGATTCATTTTTGCGAAATACATTAGTTAGCGCCTTGGGGCGTGATAAAGCCAATAGTGTACTTTCTCAAGTACATATGGATGCAGAATCCCACGGCCTTGAATCATTAAAATGGATGGATCCAAAAGCCATCCATCACGTCATTCAGAATGAACATCCACAGATTATCGCCATCGTACTCACGCATTTAATGCGTGATAAAGCAGGTGCTGTTCTAGATTTATTACCGGATAGCGTACAAACCGATGTCATGGTACGCGTTGCAAGCCTTGATTCCGTTCACCCCGCTGCGTTGGAAGAGCTGGACACTATTTTACAGCAACGCTTTGAGAAAGAGCCGGAGGTGAGCATTTCAAAAATTGGTGGAATTAAAGTTGCAGCAGAAATACTCAATACCGTTTCCAGCGCAACAGAAGGCCGCGTATTTGAAGCATTGAATGAATACAACGACGATATGAGCGAACAAATTCAGGAGAGTATGTTTGTCTTTGAAAACCTACTCGCACTGGATGATAGAGGTATGCAATTACTTTTACGTGAAATTCCACAGGACAAATTGGTCAAAGCGTTAAAGGGAACATCCATAGAAATTCGCAATAAAATATTTGACAACGTTTCAGCGACCGCAGCGGAGCTTATGCGCGATGATTTGGATGCTATGGGACCGATCCGCTTACGTGAAGTTGAAGATTTACAAAAAGAAATCATGGCAGTTGCTCAACGACTAGCGGAAGAAGGACAAATTGCGCTGGGTAATAAAGATGATGAGTTTGTTTAGTCGCAACTTAAGGGCGCTCTAAAAATATTCGGATGAACACTAAAATAATAAAATGACTAATATTAAACAGCCTCAATCCTCGCAACCCTGGAATTTACCGCCAATAGGTAATACCGACTCCCAGTCAGTCGCAGCATTTGTACGCTCGACCTTCAGCTCACCTTCCTCCTTAGACCAACAACAAGATTTAGCCGTCGAAGAAGGCTTTCAAAAAGG
>CAZUAW010000018.1:2572-11758 GCA_964618535.1 uncultured Thiotrichales bacterium | reverse complement strand
TTGCTCGCCGCACAAAATGAAGTATCACAGCAACAAACAGATTTAACCCAGACGTTAGAACTTTTGCGAAACCCGTTAAAACAAATTGACGCTCAAATTGAACATGAATTAGTGGAGCTATCTCTGGCTGTAGCAAAACAAATATTACGCCGGGAAATTAAAACCGAGCCGCAGCATATTGTTGGATTGATTCGCACGGCAGTAGAGCAACTCCCGCCAGGTGATCCCGAAATTAATATTCACCTTCATCCTGAAGATGCAGGAGCGGTCGAAAAAACGCTTAAGAAATACGATGCAAATCACCAGTGGAATATTATAAAAGATCCAGCGATTCATCGTACTGATTGTAAAATTCATGCCGAGCCCTCATTCATCGACGCTAGCGCTGAGGCCATCATTAATCGCCTCGCCGTCGATATTCTAGGCGGCGAACGCAGCGACGACCGGCCGCCTACCGAGCAAACCAACTAATATGTCGGCGCAAAACTGGGGCAATTATCTAGCCGACGTGAGGGAAAACCTAAGCATCCCCAAACCGGTTGTCGAAGGTCGCCTGACGCGTATGGCGGGACTGACAATAGAAGCGATAGGCTGTCAGGCCGCGATGAGCTCGCGCTGCACCATTGAGACACCAGATGATCACTCAATTGACTGCGAAGTTGTTGGGTTTTCCCTGGATAAAACGTTTTTAATGCCGACTGGAGATCTGCACGGACTCTCTCCAGGCGCTCGCGTAATCCCCACCGGTAAGCTTTTGCAGATACCGGTCGGCGATAATTTACTCGGCAGAGTTATTGATGCAAACGGTAAACCACTGGATGATCTGGGGAAAATATCTGCTACTGAAAAACGCCCACTAACAGCCAAACCGATTAATCCTCTTTCCCGACGCGCCATCGATACACCGCTGGATGTGGGCGTACGTGCCATCAACGCGATGCTCACCATTGGTCGTGGTCAACGTATTGGTTTATTCGCTGGCAGCGGCGTGGGCAAGAGTGTACTGCTAGGAATGATGACTAAAAATACCGAAGCAGATGTGGTAGTCGTCGGGCTGATTGGAGAACGTGGACGCGAAGTAAATGAGTTTGTGCGCGAGAACCTGGGGGCAGAAGGATTAAAACGCGCAGTGGTGGTTGCAGTGCCTGCGGACATGCCGCCGCTTAAACGCTTGCATGGTGCAATGACAGCAACCAGCATTGCTGAATATTTTCGTGATCAGGGGAAAAATGTTTTATTGCTGATCGACTCATTAACGCGATACGCACAGGCTCAACGAGAAATTGGCTTAGCCATCGGTGAACCCCCCGCAACCAAAGGATACCCGCCCTCTGTATTTGCAAAACTGCCAAAGTTGGTGGAACGCGCGGGAAATACCGATGAGCATACTGGCTCTATTACAGCAATTTACACAGTGCTCGCAGAAGGCGATGACCAAAATGATCCTGTCGTCGATTCCGCCAGAGCAGTGCTAGATGGACATATCGTTTTATCCAGACGCATAGCAGAAACAGGTCAGTTCCCAGCCATTGATGTGGAGGCCTCAATTAGTCGATTAATGAGCAAAATCACTGAACAACGGCATCGTGAAACGGCGATGAAATTTCGCGCCATGCTAAGTCTTTATCATCAAAATGAAGACTTAATCAGTACTGGGATTTATCAACCAGGTTCCAATCCTGAACTTGATCATGCCATTGCCCTGCACCCAAAAATCCGTAAATTTCTCACCCAAGATCAATTTGATTCTGTTTCATTTGAACAAAGTCTTGCGCAATTAGAAATGTTAATGAGCGAGCAGGAATCATGAGAGAGAAAAAGAATCTGGAAAAATTACTGAATTTAACCCGCCATTCAGAACAGGTTAAAACACATGAATTATCACAACGCCTGGCAGCGCAAAAAAACGCCACTGAGCGTTTACATCAACTAACAGACTATCTTAGCGAGTACCAAACAGGTTCAAATTTAAGCAAGATGCCAGAGCTACAAAACCAGCGTAGCTTCACATTACAACTGACTCAAGCCATCGATGAGCAAAAACAAACAACCAAACAGCTTGAAGAACAACTCAAGCCAAGCTATAAAAACTGGATGATGGCAAAACAACGGCGCGAGGCAGTGGAAGAAGCTATCGCAGACCATGCCGAAGAACTATTGGAAAACGAAGATCGGCAGCTACAAAAAGATATGGAAACTTACGCCGCTCGAAACCTTAAAGAGACACTACAAAAAGAAGTTGAATAATCCCCTTTGAAACCAAAAATGGGTAAAAACCGTATCAAGATCAGCACATTAGAATGCTTTGATACGCCAGGAGCACCTAAGAATTGAAGTTTTTATTAACAATATATTTGTTGCTTGTTATTGCATTGCTAATAAATCCAAGTCTGGCAGAAACATCTCCGCCTGGCGTTAAGCTTCAAGCGGAGATAACGGCAATTAAAAACAACGCTCGCGGTCCATTTAGACGGCTACGCTGGTTTTGTCATGATGGAAAAATTCTGCCACCCAAACCCCATGCCTGTGCCAAACCTGGTGGCGTACAGCATGGGCAGCTAACTAAAAAAGTGATTGATCTTCGTAACTCAGGCTTTCTCATTGCCAACTTGCTCGCAGACTATACAAAAAATGCGCCCACCAAAAACATTGATCTTAAAAGCATTAAATCAATATTACTCGAACAATTTTTAATTGGTTACGATGATGGCTGGATTTTTCACAACGCTAGATATTATCGCGGTGCAATTCAAAGCGAACGGGAAATCGAAGGGGCTGAGGAAATCATCAAATGGTTACTCTCTACTCTTGAGCTAACCGATCAAAACTATTTACTACTATGGGAAGCTTTTCGCTTACTACCACATGAAACCAATATTGCCTCTTCAACAAGAATCAGAGATCAGGCAACCCGGCTAGCCAGACTCGACTCAGGTTTTGAAAAATTACGAGCAAAACTTCATGGACAGCCAGAAGGCGAGGATGCGCAACGGATAAGGCAATACTCCGCATCGCAAGGGAAAAGAAAATTACAATCAGACTATCGAAAACTCGCACATCAAATCGATCAGTTATTTAGCCCGGAAGTCTCGATACAGGCCTTAAAAAAACATCACTTAATAAATATGAGTGATGATCTAGTTCTGTTTATTAAACACTTACCAGAAAGCCCCTCACAAAGACTCGAGCAAGGCAGTCGTATTTTGGTACAACTTCGTGAAAGCTTTCCCCAGAAATCTAGTTCACAACAAATACAATCTCTACAGCTTGGCGAATTAGTTGAACAAATTGTTTTCGCCGCAGGCAACGAACTCATTAATAAAGCTGCTGATACCCCTCGCAACCAACAGTTGGGATGGTTACGCGCTTCTGCTGATACGTTATATGGCACGGGTATGATTTCTAAACGTGGCTTAACAACCATTCACGAAAATATAGAGACATTGCAAAGCGCCGCCCCAACCATCAAACAATACCGCAACCAATTAAGAGACCTCAACCGTGTCACTAGCTGGGCAAGCCAATGGCTAAAATTCCATTTTCAGGCAGAAGTCGCACATTTATCAACGCTCGAACCACTATCGACACTGATGATTCCTACCCGCCTTCGAGGAAGCACGTTACAATTTTACTCGACAATTCTAGATGGATTGATACGTGATTCGGATCAACTAGCAGGTACCAAAAGTACTATTTTTGATCAGGTCAGTGGCAGCGGTGTGCGAGCACTCAATCCAGGAATCGCACAAGGCACACTAAAGCTTGCGGGTGAAAATGAAGATTTTGAGGCCGATAGTATTTATTTATTGCCTGAAACCGTTTCAACATTGCCGCCCGTCGCGGGAATTTTAACACTGGGAGAAGGCAATAGCGTTTCCCATATCCAGCTTTTGGCCGCTAATTTAGGTATCCCGAACGTCGCCATTGATGATTCCATGAGAGCCGCGATAGAAGTAGCTGTCGATAAAGAAGTATTTTTAGCCGTTAGTGCTGGAGGCGTTGTGAAATTAAATTATGCTGACACCAACACTCAAACGGTGACGCCATTGGATGAAGCCAGCATTATCAAACCAGATTTAGATAAACTAGATTTGGAAACTAAAAAAATATTGCGATTAAGTAAAATTGGCAATCATGACTCCGGACGAACAGCGGGGCCCAAAGCCGCCAGACTTGGAGAATTAAACCATCAGTTCCCAGGCACTGTTGTAGAAGGCTTAGTCATACCTTTTGGATATTTTAGAGAATTTTTAGATCAGAAAGATCAAGATTCGAACAATTCACTATTCGAATGGATGAAGCTAGAGTACCAACTCATTTCTCTGGTAGAGGGAAAACATAGAAAAGCACTAACACGGCGTTTTTTGCGTTTGTTAAATCAAAAAATTATCGATATGCCTTTCCCAGAAAATCTACATCAAGAACTAGAAACGACTTTAAATATAGTTTTTGGCACTAGCGGAAGTTATGCATTGTTCGTACGTAGCGATACCAATATCGAAGATCTGCCAGGATTCAACGGTGCGGGGCTAAATTTAACGGTACCAAACGTCGTCGGTTTTGAGCCATTACTTAAAGCGATTAAAAGAGTCTGGGCTTCACCCTTTACACCCCGAGCATTTGCATGGCGACAAGGGAGAATGGTTAACCCCGAGCATGTTTACCCTTCAATTTTATTAATGAAAACTGTCCCAGCCGATAAATCAGGCGTAATGCTAACATTTGATACCGTCACCGGCAGTCTGGACAAGCTCACTATCGCAACGAACTTTGGCATTGGCGGCGCAGTACAAGGGCAAGCGGCAGAAGAAATAAGAGTTGATATTAAAACAGGCAACGCAACACTACTCGCTGACGCAACCAATCCACTACAAAGAAATGCCAATCTATTAGGCGGACTAAAAGTTAATTCAGTGAGCGCCGATGGACAGGTATTATCAGACAATGAAATTTCACAACTACACCAACTCGCCAAGCAGATTGAAGATCGTTATCCACAAAAGGATGAACAAGGAGAAACGACTATTGCTGACGTGGAATTTGGATTTGAAAACGGTAAGCTAAGGTTATTTCAAATTCGTCCGTATTTACGCAGCCGCGCCGCCAGTAATAACCAGTACTTGATCGAACTCGATCAATTAAAACAAGGCTATGCAGAAACACTGGTCGACATGCAAGGTATACCATTATGAGCACTCGGATTTTGATGCTAGTGATTTTCTGCCTGGCTGTACTCAGCTCTCCGCTCAATACTCTGGCATATCCTCTAGATGGGTACGAACACACCAATATACCCCGTCTGGAAGGGTACAGGCTGGCACAAGAAGGCAAAACACGAGGGCGAAAACTACATCCTGGCGCATTAAAGACTAACGACACTATCCAGCTACGCCTGCATCATCTCCCAGAAATGTCGATTCCTCCTGTAGATGCTAAATTTCAGCAACAAATTAATGACATTCTGTGGCGAAAAAAGTCTCGCTACTCAATCTCAATTATTGACCTCACTAATCCAGACCAGCCCTTCTACGCAGAACATCGCGCTAACAAAGATTTTAATCCCGGGAGCTTGGGAAAACTCATTGTAGCACTGGCATTATTTAACGAACTGGCAAAAGCATTCCCTGACACACAGGTGCGTGAATCCATTTTAAGAGACACTTTTGTCAGTGCCGATGAATTAATTATTAAACCCAGCCACGTTATTCCTTTTTGGGATGAAAATAAAAATAGACTCAAACATAGAAAGCCTAGAATTGGCGATAAAGCGAGCTTGTGGACATGGTTAGACTGGATGTTATCTGCTAGCTCAAATTCCGCTGCATCAATGGTGATGAAGCAGGTAATATTACTGCATCATTTCGGTAGCGAATACCCCTCATCTACCACCGAAACACAGCAATGGTTTCAGCAATTAAAGCCCATGCAACGTGTTGAAATATTGCGAGAGGCGCTCGATAGCGCAGTCACTGAAAATGGCTTTGATAACACCATTCTACGCCAAGGCGGCCTTTTTACTAGAATGGGAAAGCGGCGAGTACCCACTGGTGGTAGTCGTGCTACCAGCCGTGAATTAATAAAGTTTTTACTGCATTTAGAACAAGGCACGGTAGTCGATTATTTTTCCAGTCTGGAAATAAAGCGGCTGTTATATATGACGCAAAAAAGAATTCGCTACGCGTCATCTCCTGCCTTAAGAGATTCAGCTATTTATTTTAAGTCGGGATCACTCTATAGCTGCAAACCAGAACCGGAATTTGTCTGCCAGAAGTATAAAGGCAATAAGCGCAATTTACTCAATTCTGTCGCCATTGTAGAATCGCCAGAAGGTCTGCACTATATAGTGGTGGTTAGCTCAAATATATTGCGAAAAAATTCTGCAGTTGAGCATCAATCTATTGCGACGTTTATTCATCGATTAATGAAAAAAAGGCATCCTGATTTATTTGAATAGCCTTTTGCCTGAATCTACAAACAGATGTGAGAGCAAACTTTAAAAAACAAATATTTGCTGAGTTGGGCGACTAAAATCAGGCACATCCACTGGGCAAACGATCTCATCAATCGCAACGATCAGATCACTGAGCCATTTCCCACCTTGAGGACTTTCCGCCAACGCCACGGCGATATAACGATGCCCATCATGCTCAACCATGACGCTATCTGAATGCCACTGTTTCCAGGTTCCAGACTTGCGATAAACCTCAGCTTGCGGATGAATCGCCTGTAATCCTTTGACAAATTTATGCGTAATACTCGGCTTACTCAGAATCTCTTTCATATCCACTGTCAATTGTGGAGAAACCAGCTGACCTTTTTCGAGCATGTAGTAAAAACGCGCTGCCTGTACTGCGGTCGCGCCATGCGAAAGATTATGTAACGGATCACGCTTCCAGGCACCGGCTTTACCGTATGATTTTCCAACCCACAGCCCACCATTACGCGCGACATCATAAAGTCGATACTCAGGTGACTGTAGCAATGTTGCTAAATACTCTTTTCCAACCAGATCAAGCACCTGACTCGCGGCCTGATTGGATGAATAACGAATCATCCGCGTCATTAGTTCACGAGTTTCATCGTTCAGTTCGAGATCTCCGTCCTCTATTCTTTGGAATGCACCGAATAAGATAGCAATCTTCGGTAGGCTGGCCGCATACATCATGCGATCACCATTAACCGTTGCAACCTTAGGTTGATCGATATCCGTAATATCTATAAGCGCAACCGCGAGTTTTTTAGCTTTAACTGATGAGTTAAGTCCCAACGTTTTTAGACGCTGTTCAAGATTTTTTTGCAGGACTGGGTCTATGCTTTGACTGGATATCGTATCTTTAGAAGTAGAGGAGCCAGAAATAGAGGAGCTAGAAATAGAGGAGCTAGGAATAGAAAAGCCAAGAGTAGGAAATTCAGTGCTAGAAAATCTCGGTGTAGCAAAGCTGATATTGGCGACCAATAAATAGAGCAAGGAAACCGAAATAAACCGTAAAAATTTTGTTTGAATAATGTAATTCACTGACTATGACTAGAGGTAAAAAAAATACTAAATCTGAGCCGATCATGAGATCAGCGGTCCTCTTTGTCAATTTCTTCCTGATTATTACGGCGCTCTACCAGCTTAAACCCGCCAGTCGGTCATTGATTCTGGATGTAATGAATGTCAGCGAGCTGCCCTACGTCTGGATAGGTTCAGCACTCACGTTATTCATCTTTATCGCTGGATATCACAGGCTTTTGCAGCGATTCAAACGAGAGAACATTGTACTTGGAACCGCATTGCTATTCTCAGCTATCCTGATCGCATTCCGGTTTGTTTTTGATCTCGGTGGCATTATCACAGCCACCGCGCTCTATATTTTTGTCGATATCTTTGGTGTTGTCATGGTTGAGCAATTTTGGTCACTGGCTAACAGCATTTATTCCAGCCGTGATGGTAAAAAGTGGTATGGCATCGTCGGTACAGGTGGATTATTAGGCGGAGTTGCTGGCAGTGGTATCGCCGCATTACTGATCAAATACACCCCCGTTACTACGCCCGACCTGCTGTTAGTGGCAGCGGGAATCGTCGTGAGTATTGCTGGGTTAACTCTCTTGATGCGCCAGCTCGGACTTTATCAAACACTAGAAACACCTGGCCCATCCCTGCTGAAAACCAACCACAGCAATATGTTTGGCCTCTTCAGAAATAACCATTACCTGTTCTTAATCGCCGCCGCATTGTTAATGGCACAGTTGATTTCTCCCGTTGTGGACTATTTGTTCATGCAGTCCGTGGCGGAAAATTACCCAGACCGTGAAGCCAGAACCGCGGTTTTATCCCTATTTTTTAGTGCGTTGAGCGCAATATCCATCGCGGTCAATGTCATTGCAACACCCATTATTCTTAATGTATTTGGCATCCTAACGGGCTTAATGGTCCAGCCTTTAGTCATTGCTGCAACTACATTTGGATTTGGTCTTTACCCCGGCTTCGTCTCTGCTGCTGTAATGAAAATCAGCGATCGTGGGCTAGCCTACTCATTAACTCGTGCGACCAGAGAATTGCTCTATATTCCGGTAGATACTCTATTGATGTATCAAGCCAAAGCGTGGATTGATATGTTTGGCTACCGAACATTCAAAATGTTAGGTGCGGTTTTTATACTCGTGATATTGCAGTGGAGCCCTATCGATCAAAATATTCTACCTCTAAATTTAATCGTTATTTTAGCCTGCGCTATCTGGATGGGTATTTTGTTTGTTTTACATAGGCACTACCTACATAAAGTTTCTTCTACCAACATGCAGCAAACTTGATGATCAACCTTTCAAAACCAATAAAACCCGCAAATAGCCGCACTACGTAACAAATTTCTGACTACTCATTAAGTAGTCAAAAAAGTGGAGCTGCTCAGATCACCCCTGAACTACACCAGATTTAAACTTAATTGTTACCGTGTTCACATTCAAACGCATCCAACTGGCTCTACAATTGCATCTCTACTGAAAGAAATAATTTGCTCGCACGATTTCACTCAGCCAAGGATGGCTTAGGAGAAAATCGCTATGACAACGATATTACAGGCATGGAAAGAAGCTATGGATAGCACTCAACTAGGCATTACACCGACTTCAAGCAGTTCAACTACCGCAATTCAAACTGCGAACTCGGGAACCGAAGCAGATTCACCCAGCGGTTTTGCACGG
>CAZUAW010000018.1:0-2472 GCA_964618535.1 uncultured Thiotrichales bacterium | reverse complement strand
ACACCATTATCCGCGGTGCTTTCAACCAATACTGAACACACTAATCCAGAAATCGGATCCGAAAAAATACTGGAAAATGGATTTATTCCGCCACTTGAAGAGAAAATTAACATCCAGGGCAAAACACCATTATCCAGTACCGCAGATATTCCAAAAATTAATTTGCCACTATTAGATAGCGCCGAAGAAAAACTGATTCCAGCAGAATCTGCTGCAATTGCTGCTGCGAACATCATCTCAGCAAAAAGTAAAGATACTCCTGCAATTGCTTCAACCGATAACATCACTTCCCTTCAAAAAGAAGCAGCCATTGCAACGGGAGACGTCGCTGAGAAAAGCAGTCAAAAGCAAGCATCTAATATCGAAACTAATGCACATATCAACGGACTAAAATCCCTTTCACAAGCGACGTTAAGCAACACGCAGCCTAATTCAGCAGTCACTATTGATTCAAAAATCAGCGAACGTGAAAACAGTTTTGCAGGAATTTCTACTTTAAACAGGGATTTAAACCTTAGTGTAATAAAGCCTATTGATAAGCTGGTTTTAGCAACGCCTCTAGCTCAAGATGCCGCGCCAAGCCCATTCAATTCAAATCCTGCAACAACTTCGTTACAAGCAGGTAGCGACAACGCCGTAAAGGAAGTTCAGCCAACTTCTGTGGCACCGCCTAATATCACAACCAGTTCAGTTAAACAGATTGAACTGGCACAAATTGAGATTGGTGAAAAATCTGTTCTAGCGCAATCAACGAACGAGAAAACTCTGGTAGAAGCCTCTTTTCAGCGACCATTTGTAGATTCTAAAACCGCCGAAATTAAAGCCGCCGAGGACAAACAATTCATCAAAAACATTACTAGTCATCCGGTACAAAATGCCGAAGTAAAACTTGAAGATGCAGCGATTAAAGCTACGCTACAACAAAACCAATCTTTTGAAGAAATGTGGAATAAGGCCAACTCGGTTGAAGACCTCGTTAATAAAACTAGAATGGAACAAATCCTTGGGTCTCGCCCAGCAAGTGAACTCAGCCAGGCAGTACGTGGATCTGTTCAGCCAGCAACCAATATAGAACTACCTCTTTCGACTAAACCCAGCTTGGCGACGCAAACACTCTTTTCATTATCCAGTAACAGCACTAACATGCCTTCCTCCACACTCAATTTTAATCAAACTGGATGGGAGAAGTCTCTGGCACAAAACGTTTCCTGGATGACTGGCAATAATATTAAAACACTGCAAGTGAGCATTACTCCGGCGGAACTCGGGCCGATTCATATTCATGCATCCATGGAACAGGATAAATTGAATTTGCAGGTAAATGCGCAAAACGGCATGACACGCGAAACACTGGAAGCTGCTATTCCACGCTTACGTGACTTGCTAGACAAAGGTAGCTACTCCTCTGTGAATGTTGATGTTTCCAGTGGTGGTTTTGAGCAAAATAAATTCAGTCAGAACGAGAATATCAAGGAATTTAATCAGACGAGTGAATCTGAACTTGAGGAATTACCTGTACACCAAGCAGCCACGCAAACAGCATCTAAAATAGGACTTATTGACACCTTTGCATAAGGAATAATAAGTACGCCGGTGTACTATTTGTACTGCATTCACTACGTAGTGGTTTCAGTGTCCGATTCAGGCTGCCTATTTTCTTTGGAATAGTATTTAAAATAATAATAAATTCTACCGACGATCTCGTGAAGAATCGCCCTGGTTTGTAATAATCCGCTAGCCGTGGGGAGCCAGGCAAAATAACCACTCTCCTCACGACCGGGAGCGACTCTAGCGGTCGGGGCAGGCAGCACTTCAACATTCAATGCTTTAAAAGCGCCAACTGATCGCGGCATGTGCCACGCATGAGTGACGAGTACAGGATGCTTAAACCCATGTTCGCGTAGCAACGCGGAAGAAAAAAGTGCATTTTGATAGGTGGTCGCGCTACGTGTTTCAGCAATGACTTTTTTAACACTCAATTCGTCGATTAAAAAATCCTTCATCAGCTCTGCCTGAGAGACCGATTGATCGACAGGCTTACCGCCGCTGGTCATCACCGGAAGACCCGTTTTTTTCGCCAAATATCCCGCGTAACGCGCACGCTCCAATGCATATTTACCGAGCATGGTTCGGCTCCCGTATTCGTTATTGCCTTCAATTTGTTCCGCCCCTAAAACAATAATCACATCGGCTTGAGCGGGAACTTCTTTAATTGATGGATATGCATCCTGTAATTGATCGGTAATCCAGTAGCTAAATGCAGGAATACTGAAAAGCCAGAGAAAAAACCCACTCAAAAATAATAGACGCGTGAAAAAATGTGGCTTAATTGTTGCCGTACTTAATATCAACAATATAGCTAGGATTATGATCCCTGGGGGGAAAAACAAGGTCTCTAAAAGGTGGCGCGTTTCTAGTTCAGTCATTGTTCACTTATTATTTAGTAAATTAAATTGTTTGCTATACGAGACA
>CAZUAW010000017.1:0-18394 GCA_964618535.1 uncultured Thiotrichales bacterium | reverse complement strand
ATCAATAGATAAGCGAGAACTCGTGTAATTCATGAAATATTCGGGCTAGGTTAAAAAAACTCCTGTTATTGGCTTTTCCAGCGACTGAGTCGACCGCTTTCACCCAGCACTATCAGAGAATCATCAATCTGCACTGGCGGTGATAAAACACCCGCTTTATCCGCTCGCTGGCGGCCTATAAGTCGGCCTGTTTCAGTATCCAACCAATGAACATAGCCTTCCAGATCACCTACGGCGATGCGATTGCCATCAATTGTTGGCGCGGTTATTTTACGAAACTTTAATTTGTCCTGCTTCCACAGCGCAGCGCCCGAGCGCTTATCTCTCGCCCACAGAGTACTGTCTTCATCAGCGATATAAAGTGCTTGGCTATCGGTCGTCAATCCACTCACGGATGAGAAATCTTCTTGCCACAAAACCTGTCCTCGAGCGGCGTCAATAGCCACCAACTTGCCTTGATAGCTCGCCACATAGATGACGTCATCGCTAAATGCGAGCTGACCATCAATATCTACCATGCGATCCAGTTCTGTACGACCACGTCCGAGCGCGATGATTTTTTCCCACAGCACTCTTCCATCAGCGAGAGAAATCATCAGTAATTTGCCGTTATCTAAACCCACAAAAGCAACACCACGAGCCACCAGAGGTTCGCTTTGAGTATGCAGGCTCAGCGCAGGAGTTTTCCGCAACTGTTTCCACAGCGTAGTGCCGTCACTCACTGACAAACCAAAAATGTAGCCATCGCCAGTCCGAGCAATGATGATGCCTTCGCTGGCTTTGGAGACAGCAGTGACCTGACTACTTAAGATTTGACTCCAAAGTAGCTTGCCGTGATCGGTGGAAAAGGCACTGACCTTACCGCTCTCAGCGCCCACGACAACGATTCCTTCGCCACCGTTTACACCCGCTGTGATTGCTGATTCTAGCTCGCTGGCCCAAATTTGTGCGCCATCTTCAAGTGCTCGGGCGCTAATACTGCCTTTGTTATCTGCGACAAAAATTCGGCCTGATTCCAGATACGGACGTAATTGCAGATAGTATTTGCCCAAGCCGTCGGTGGCGTTCTCAGACCAAAGCTTCTCAATTTCAATTTCTTTTTTGAGCTCTGGCAGTGGCGAAGGTGGATCAATATTCTGTTTGGCACTACACGCAGCCAAGCCAATAATTATTAGCGTGGTGACGGGTAGAAATTTTGCAAATATTTTGAGCGCGTTCATGTTCAAGAGGCGTTCTCAGCAGAGCTACCCAACGCATCTCGTTTCAGCTGTAAAAATTCAGCAGCACCACCCGCAGTTAACAAGGCTTTATCGTAGGCAATGCGTGCTGCTTCGGTATCACCTTTGGCGCTGAATAAATCGCCCTTTAATTCTTCTACAATAGACGTGTAAGCGGCTGGAAAACTAGTATTGAGCAGTTTTTCGCTTTGCTCAAGATCACCTGTCGCCAACAAAACTCTGGCTTTTCGAATGGTGGCAATTTCTACCACTTCATCTTGTTTAGCATTGTCGATAACCCACTGCAGATTTTCAGCGGCAGGTGCGAGCGCGTTATTCTCAACCTGTAGTTTTGCTAATGCCATGCTCGCCAAAGGAGCGTAAGGCGTCGCCGAGAAATCTGCGTGAATTTGATTTTTCAGTGTCTTAGCCTGCTCTAATGAGCCTGCTTTCACCGCTGACGTCATTGAAATGTAAACATCTGATGCTTCCATTCCCTGCTGATCTTTATGCTTCCCCCACCAATCCCAGGCAAATAATATTCCGAGTCCAAGCGCCACACCGGCAATCAAATGTTTGCCGTTTTCGGCCCACCATTTTTTGAGTGCCTCTACCTGTTGTTCGTCTGTTGCGTAATCTGCCATTTTAAATAATCCGATATCTATAATAGTTGTTTCAATTCAGCCACCAGCGCTTTGTAATCGAGCGCCTGCTGTTGTTTTTCGCGGTTTCGCAAGGACTTAACAACGGTGTTACCTGAATTGAGCTCATCTTCACCGATAATTAATGCAAGCGTTGCACCACTTTTATCAGCCTTTTTAAATTGTGACTTAAAACTTCCGCCGCCGAGATTAACCTGCAAGCGCAGTGGCGGCAAATCGTTACGCAATTGCTCGGCGAGTACAAACCCCGATTGTTGTGCGGATTCTCCGGACATCACAAGATACGCATGTGGTGACAGCGGAGCCGCAGTTTTGTCCAGCTCACGGAGCAACTCCAGCAAACGCTCGACACCCATGGCGAATCCGGCAGCCGCAATGGGCTTACCTCCCAATTGCTCAACCAGCCCATCGTAACGACCACCCGCGCAGATTGTGCCTTGCGCGCCGAGCCGCTCCGTCACCCATTCAAAGACCGTACGGGTGTAGTAATCAAGGCCACGCACCAATCGAGGGTTGACTTGATAAGCGATGCCGACTTGATCCAGCATGCTACACAGTTGAGAAAAATGCTCACGGGACTCATCATCTAAGCTATCAGACAATGCCGGGGCATTTGCTACCAGCGCTTTCATTGCTGGGTTTTTAGTGTCTAGAATCCGTAGTGGATTCGTTTCTAGTCGTCTACGGCTATCGTCATCAAGCTGATCGGCGTGCGCACTAAAGTACGTTACCAGTTTTTCTCGATACACCTTTCTGGCGTCTGGACTTCCGAGCGTGTTCAGTTCCAACCGCACATCTTCTATTCCGAGTTGCTGCCACATGCGTGCGGTCATTGCGATTAACTCAGCTTCCACCTCAGGCCCGATAATGCCGAAGGTTTCAACACCGATTTGCTGAAACTGGCGGTAGCGACCTTTTTGCGGTCGTTCGTGGCGAAACATTGGCCCTTGATACCACAGCCGTTGTTGTTGGTTATGCAATAACCCATGTTGAATGCAGGCACGCACGCAACTGGCGGTGCCTTCAGGACGCAAGGTAAGGCTGTCTCCATTGCGGTCTTCAAAGGTGTACATTTCTTTTTCAACGATATCGGTCACTTCACCAATAGAGCGTTTGAATAAAGTAGTGCTTTCCACCAACGGCATACGGATTTCCTGATAGCTGTAGCCATCCAGTATCCCGGCAATCGCCGCTTCCAGTGCTCGCCATTCGTAGCTCTGACCCGGAGTGACGTCATGCATCCCCCGAATAGATTGCAACCCTTTAGGCATGACACGGCCTCATGGACTAACCAATGCGAATCGCGCGGTATTATTGCCGCGAATGAAACTCTGGCTATCAAAAAACTCACCATTAAATTTGATTGCCACACCTGGCGCATTCCCCAAAAACACTTGAAACGGCGCATCCCCTTTGATCACTCTAGATGCTCCAGCACTATAAAGCCCCTGCAACAATACAGCGCCAGAGCTATCTTGTACCTCAACCCAAGAATCTTCGGATAGTAAAATATCAATACTGTCGGAACCCCCACCTAAAAATACCGGCTGCTGAGCGGGAGCTTGATCAGGCGTTAAATTACCTGCGCTGGAAGGTTGAATTGTCGGAGCTGCTTCCGGAATCACCGGTTTAATTGATTTTTCTTCAAGTGTGGCCTCAGGGATGACGACTCTCACAACGACAGGGTCTGGGGCATCGATAACATCAGCTTGCTGCTGCTCCGATTGGATTGGCGGAGTTTTCAGCATGGCGGTTGCATTGCTCGACTTGGTAAACAATACATCGCGCACCGCCTTATCCGCTTCGCTATTTTCTAACGCAGGCGCTTCATCAATCCACTGGCCAGCAGACTGACTGCTATCAACTACATCAATTGCAGGCACAACACCCGAATCGGACTCAAGTACTGGCGCCTCATCCTCGCCCCCCATCAGCCATATAGTCAACACTGTCACCGCTGCCATTGCCAGTATCGCTGAACCGATCAAAATACCCAGTCCACTGCGCTGCTCATAATTTGTATTAGGTCGTGCTGTAGAAACAGGTTTCACATTGGCACTGCTTAAATAGAGGTTAATCAGCGGCTCTGATTCCAGTTCCAATGACCGGGCATACGCACGGATATAACCTTTGACAAAAGTTGGGCCGGGCAAATTATCAAATTGATTCGCTTCAATTGCGGCGAGATGCTCTTTACTGATATTCAACTCACCTGCAAAATCAGTCAATTCACGACCTGAAGCTTTTCTGGCGCGCTTTAAATCGTCACCGGGCCCCGTAGCTTGTTGCGGACTTTGAGCATCATTTTGACTCTCCCGTTTTTCATTTTTATCAACGGTTTTATTTGAACGTATTTTATCCATAATGATCAGAACACTTAAATGCGAACGGCTTGATTGCCTAAATTTCTGCGGCCTCAGAAGAGCCAGGGAATTTGGATTTTAATTGGGTTTCACACTCCCTCGCAACCCGATAATTAGCCATCTCTCTCTCAGTTTTAACACAAAGCAAAAGCGCTTTGGGCGACGGTGCAGGCAGCGCATCAACTAACCGTTGTCGATAGGCGCGCGCCCCAAGATAACGTTTTTGCTCATGCAATAATAAAGCCATCTGGTACAGACCCGGTGCGTAACGTGGGTTTGCGTTCAGTGATTTACGAAAATAGGTTTCTGCCTCCACCTGATCTCCAGCACGAATCAGACAGATACCTGCATTGGTATACGCTCTTTCTGAATACACATAAAGACTGTTCTTAACCGCCAGATTAAACGCTTCCAAGCCAGCTTCCGCGCGCCCATTGCGACATAAAAAGGCACCGAAATTATTTTGTGCATCAGAATCCCTGGGGTTAATATCAATTGCCTTTTGATAATGCGATTCTGCCTGATCAATATCCCCCAGCTTTTCATGTAACAGCGCATTAGCCCAGTGAACATTAGATGATTCAGGATCGTCATCCAGCGCACGTCGTAATTTTGTCTTCGCCAATTCAATATTATTTTGTTTTAAGTAAGAAAGCCCAAGCTGCACGTTAATTTGTGCTGCTTTTCGATCATTTTTCGTAATACTCGAACCACCACACCCTGACAGAATCATCACCACAAAGAACGCAGCAAAAACAATGACTAGCCTGAAATTATTAATATTCACGACGCTTCTCTCTCCTCCATACGCTGAAAATGTAAGACTCGACGGCTTTTATCATTGACCTTTCCGGCCAGTTGCCCACATGCAGCATCAATATCATCACCTCGAGTTCTTCTTGTAATTGCGTTAATTCCCTTGGCGTACAGCATATCCCTGAAGCGATCAATGCGACGATTCGAAGAACGCTGATAACGTGTTTCTGGAAAAGGATTAAACGGAATTAAATTAACCTTACAGGGTAAATCTTTAAGTAGCTCAATCAATTCACGAGCATGATCTGGAGAATCATTGACCTCATTAAGCATCACATACTCTATGGTAATCCTCTCCCTTAGCGCCTTGCCTTCCAGGTAATTTTGACACGCTTCCATGAGTACATTGATGGGATATTTTTTATTAATGGGCACCAATTGATCACGCAATTCATCATTGGGTGCATGCAAAGAAATAGCCAATGAGACATCAACCTCCTGAGTCAGTCGGTTGAGTGCGGGGACAACGCCAGAAGTGCTGAGTGTTACCCGACGTTTGCTTAATCCATAAGCATCATCGTCCAGCATAATTTTAATCGTATCAACAACGGTTTTGTAATTGAGCAATGGCTCCCCCATTCCCATGAAAACAACATTTGAAACCATCCGTTTTTGATCAGTTTGATTGAGTAAATGCTCTGCCAACCAAAGCTGGCCAATGATTTCTGACAATGTCAGGTTGCGGTTAAACCCCTGCCTAGCGGTAGAACAAAACGTGCAGTCAAGAGCGCAGCCAACCTGAGATGATATGCATAAGGTTCCGCGATCCTTTTCGGGAATAAAGACCATTTCTATCGACTGACCATCATCCAGCTTGAGCAGCCATTTGCGAGTACCATCAATGGAAGGTTGATCAACAATGACTTCAGGCGGACGAATTTCTGCCAGTTCCAAAAGCTGTTGTTGCAGCTTTTTACTCACATTGGTCATCGCTAAAAAGTCATCGCAACCTGCTTGATGCACCCACTTAAAAACCTGCTTGGCGCGAAAGCGAGGCTCACTAAGCTCTGCAAAGAATGCCTCTAATCCAGCTAATGACAGATTGAGGAGATTAATTTTCGCGGATTCAGGCAAAGCCACACCCCACAGTGAGTTTTTGACCATTGGTATTTAGCTGGCAGGACTTGTGCTGTATGAGGTAGCGCTTAGAGGACACAGAGAGATCAATGGTTTCAATTCAATATTGAATTATACCTTGTTCTAAAGAAAGTCGGACAAATCCTTTACGGCTTAAGCGCCATACTGACCGTCTTGAGTTTTTAATAATAACACGTACATTTCAGCAAGCTCACATTAGTCTATGTGACTGATTTTTATAAGGCTTTATAAGCTTACGCGGAATTAATCAGTGCGCGATTAACTACTTGGAGACACCGCAGTCTTAGTGGATAGTTTTAATTTAGCCAGATCGTCAAAAGACTTTGAATACGAAATGCCTCGATAATGAGTCATTAACACATCAATTTTCTTGAGATACTCGCGCGTTTCTCGCGGAAAGGTATCAGGAGCTGTCAGTAGGTGGTTTGATTCTAGCTGGTCTTCATTAACTGACCGAAGAATACGACTCATTCCAGCATTGTAGCTGGCAAACATGAGTTGTAGACGTTTCTTTGGCGCGGCTTTTCTGGAAAGCGCCTTAAACAGCAAACGATTGTAAAAAATACCTGCAGCTATATTCCACTCTACTTCGTCAATTGATTTACCTTTAAAAAATCTATTGACTCTTTTAATGTCTTTAAAGGTTGCAGGCATAACCTGCATCACCCCAATTGCTCCCACCCGGCTAGAAACAGAGGTTCTCATCCCTGATTCTACAAATGCCTGCACCTTGAACCAGCGCCAATCCGTATCAGCATCAAAATATCTTTCGGAGTACTTCTTAAACAAGTGATCGTACCTGGAATATTTTTTAGCATTTAGATCAAATGTTTGCCCAAAGTGCTTAACTAACGCCACGGTTGAAACTTTTTTCTTTAAAATATCAGAATCAACTTTAATAGAAGAAGCCTGACTACGCTCATCAAAATGGTTTAATACAATAGTCTTTTGGTTATAGGTTATATTCTTTGGTTCAACGAGCTCAGCAGCGATCTCAGCGTATAGATCAGAAGTAGCAGAACGCACCCCGGAATTATTTTGGCGCTGATTGATCATAGCTATTGCGGAGGATAACTGAGATATTTCTTGGCTTGCTAAAATAACGCCACGTAATGAGGCAAGCAATACTGTAGAAAAAACAAAGAACGTCATCAATCGAATCGAGACAAAGGAAGAATGATGGCAACCAAAAACTTCGCTTCTTTTTTGCTGATTATAGTTATTCTTAAATTTTGTTGAAACGCTACCTTTAATTCTCTTTGCACCCAAGCCATCATCCTCCCTGACTATCATATTTTCAAAAATAATTTAGAAAATATTTTCGTTCTTATTAATACACTCACATCAGCAAGACTTTACTACGACGAGGAATAACTCCCAACACGACAGATCACATAATTTTGCAATCTAACAAGGCAAATTAAAGCGCCTCAATTTTTCTGTCGGTTACTAGCCAGAATATTGCATGAATTACACGAGTTCTCACTTATCTATTGATTCCACAGGAAATTCTTTTAACTTGCCCGTAATCACCGATACGAGACGCGTCAAAACAATCCCCTGTGAAAACAATATCTTAAGCGAGATTCTCGTGAATTCATGCAATATCCAGGCTAGAAATAATTTGTCAGAAAAATATTTCTATTTAGGATCAAAGCGAAGCTCAAATATACTCGACTCGCTCTGACTTGCCTTTTCATTTACCTCATTCACACTAAATGAAGCAGTAGAATGCTCTGCCGTGAGATCAACTCCGTAATTTAGTTGCCATTTTATATTGTTGGGAGAATCTGCATGACTTAATGCTTCGTCATTACTAATGGTGCCACGTCTGAACAAATCAATTAAGGACTGATCGAATGTCTGCATACCATTGGTTGTATCACTTTCCATCGCGTCTTTTAACTCACTCACTTTCGCCGCAGCAATTAACTCAGATACGTATGGTGTATTAATTAGCACCTCAACCGCAGGTACTCTAGCTTCATTTTCACCTCTGACCAATCGTTGCGAAACAATAGCGTTTAAACTCAAAGATAAATCTTGAAATAGTTTAGGATGATTATCTCTCGGAAACAGATTAACTATTCTATCCAATGCCTGATTCGCGTTAACAGCATGTAAAGTTGCAAGTACCAAGTGCCCTGTATCTGACAAATTAATCGCTGCTTGCATGGATTCACGATCACGAATCTCTCCAATCATGATGACATCGGGGGATTCACGTAACGCCTCTCTTAGTGCATTAGCATAGCTTAGCGTGTCTATACCAACTTCGCGTTGACTAACAATAGATTTACGATGCGAGAAAGCAAATTCAATAGGATCTTCGATAGTCAGAATATGACCCGATTTTTCAGCATTTCGTGCTTCAACCATAGAGGCCAATGTAGTTGATTTCCCTGACCCCGTTGAGCCTACTACCAGCACTAGCCCATTTTTTTTCATCACAAAATCTTTAACGATATAGGGCAGGCCTAGCTCTTCAATGGTTGCCACACTGAGTTTAATGTAACGTATAACTATCGATACTTCTCCACGCTGACGAAAAATATTGACTCTAAACCTACCAATATTCTCTAGAGAAAATCCTACATTCATTTCCAGGTTTTCAGCAAATTCTGTTTTCTGATCAGCTGACATGAGATCATCAGCAATTAGACTAACAACACCCGATTGCAAAGGATGCTCCGAAACAGGATATAACTCGCCTTCTATTTTGACACTGGGCACAGCCCCCGTTGCCAAAAATAGGTCAGACGCTTTTTTTTCCGCCATAAAGCGTAGATATGTGTCAATTTTCACCGCTACTTCACCTAATTATTATTATAATTTTCTTTCGATGCAGGCTCTAAAACCGCTACCAACTCGAGATTAACTCTTTGAGTTTTTATTATTCTTATCGTTTGATATTTTAGTACTTCTAGATTAAGGATCCAGAACTATCGACTTCTTCTTCCATTTCAATTTTTTCTGCCCCAGAAAGAAAACTCTTATCTCGGGAGTGTTTGCTTTTTAACTTTATTTTCAATCGTAAATCATTCACTGAATCTGCATTTCTTAGCGCTTCATAATAGTCTATTTTCCCTGATTCATAGAGAGAGAATAATGCTTGATCGAAAGTCTGCATGCCCATTTCAGTAGACTTTGCTACAAGTTCTTTCATTTCTGTAATTTTACCTTTCAATATTAAATCTGACATCAACGGAGAATTTGTCAAAACTTCCACCGCCGGAATTCGGCCGATATTATCGATACGGCGTATCAAACGTTGCGAAACGATACTGCGCAAATTTAAGGACAAATCCATAAATAGCTGCTGATGTCGCTCTTGTGGAAAAAAGTTAATAATCCTGTCGATGGCTTGATTCGCGGTATTTGCATGTAAAGTCGCTAAACAAAGGTGCCCCGTTTCTGCAAACGTGATCGCATGCTCCATGGTTTCTCTATCACGTACCTCTCCTATCATTATCACGTCGGGAGCTTGTCGAAGCGTATTTTTTAGTGCGGCTTCATAGGAATCTGTATCAATCCCAATTTCTCGTTGCGTAACAATACAATTATTATGTTCGTGAACGTATTCAATGGGGTCTTCGATCGTAATAATATGTCCTTGGCTATTTTTGTTCCTATAGCCAATCATCGCAGCCAGCGTTGTTGATTTTCCCGATCCAGTACCTCCGACAAGAATAACTAAACCACGAGAAGACATTGCTATATCTTTCAGGACAGGTGGGACTCTGATATCTGAAAGCAGGGGGATTTCATTTTTAATTGCTCTAAGCACCATGGCATAAGAGCCTTTTTGCACCAAGGCGTTAACTCTAAACCGTGATAACCCTGGCACGGCAATGGCGAAGTTTATTTCTTTTTTGTCTTCAAACTCCGCTAGTTGACGGTCATTCATTATGGAGCGAACCAGCATTTGAGTATGATTAGAGCTTAATGGCTGATCGGTTAATTTATTCACGATCCCATCAACCTTGATACTCGGCGGCACCCCTGCACTAATAAATAAATCAGCACCATTTCGTTCGATCATATTCCTTAATAGATCATGTATAAATTCCGATGCCTTATCACTATCCATTCACTTAATACCTGAAGGTCATTTTACTTTGAAAAAATCTATATAGAGTTTGGTGTGGCTGCTTTAGAGCGCGCATCTTCACGAGATACGATACCTTGTGAAACAAGCTCCCCAAGCGACTGATCCAGCGTCCTCATTCCGTCAGGCTGCCCTGTTTGAATTGCCGAGTACATTTGTGCAACTTTATTTTCTCGAATCAAATTTTTAATCGCAGGTGTACCTATCATGATTTCATGTGCAGCTACGCGACCGCCACCATTTTTCTTTAGTAAAGTCTGAGAAATAACCGCTCTTAGTGATTCAGACAACATGGTTCGAATCATTGACTTTTCAGCGGAAGGGAATACATCAACTACGCGATCAATAGTTTTGGCCGCGGAAGTTGTATGTAGAGTCCCAAAAACCAAATGCCCCGTTTCTGCGGCACTCAACGCCAGACGAACTGTTTCTAAATCGCGCATTTCTCCAACCAATATTGTATCTGGGTCTTCACGTAATGCGGAGCGCAGTGCTGCATCAAAACTATGTGTGTCGCGATGGACTTCGCGCTGATTAACCAAGCAGCGCTTTGATTCGTGTACAAATTCAATAGGGTCTTCTATCGTTAAAATGTGGCCGAATTCATTTTCGTTTTTATAATCAACCATTCCTGCGAGCGTTGTCGACTTACCCGAACCAGTTGGCCCGGTGACCAGCACAAGGCCGCGAGGGTAAGAAGAAATCTGCTTGAAAATAGGCGGTGCGCCCAGTTCTTCGAGCGTCAAAATTTGTGTGGGGATGGTTCTCAATACTGCGCCCGCACCGCGATTTTGCGTAAAGGCATTGACCCTGAATCGCGCCAGCTCAGGTATTTCGAAAGAAAAATCTACTTCTAGGAATTCTTCATAACCTTTACGCTGACGATCATTCATGATGTCGTACACCATGGCATGAACCTGCTTGTGATCCATCGCTGGGACGTTCAATTTGCGCACGTCGCCATCCACACGAATCATCGGTGGAAGTCCTGCGGACAGGTGCAAATCTGAAGCACCATTTTTTACGCCAAAGGCGAGAAGTTGAGTAATATCCATTACAATGTTTCCTTACATTACATTACATTCATCATTATTCTAGCTGATGTTGGGAAGTACTTCGTCACTAACGTACTTTGCACACCCTAATCCCTGTTGTGATCAAGAATCTACGTTATTTTATGGAAAATACACAGGAAAACCGTCTCAGCGCAAAGTCAGCACTTTGTGATAACTTGAAAACTCACACTGCATTCATTCGTGACCTTGAAAAAAAGTATGGTCGAAAACCCAGCAGTGTATCTCTTTTGGCGGTAAGCAAGAAAAAACCCGCTCAGCGAGTTCTTGAGGCTATTCAATGCGGTCAATCGTTATTTGGCGAAAACTACGCTAAAGAATTAGAACAAAAGGCATCGGAGATTCCTAGAAACGAGCTGCAATGGCATTTTATTGGACCACTTCAAAGCAATAAGACTCAAATCGTCGCAACTCATGCTGATTGGGTACACAGCATTGATCGATTAAAAATTGCTAAACGGCTTTCTGTACAACGCCCTAACGAGCAGACACCGCTACAAGTTTGCGTCCAGGTAAACTTGGATAACGAAATAGCTAAATCCGGCGTTCCAATTGATGAATTGGAAAAACTCTGCAATGAAGTTATAGCGCTACCCAACATCAAATTGCGTGGACTTATGTGTATCCCAAAGGTCTCTGCGAGCTTTGATCAAAGCCGCCAAGTGTTCGCTAAACTGCGCTCAGCACTCGAAAGCCTTAACAGCCAAGGCTTCAGACTAGACACACTTTCCATGGGAATGTCACGAGACTTTGAAGCAGCCATCGCTGAAGGCGCTACAATTATCAGAATAGGCACCGCAATCTTTGGGCAAAGAGACTGAAAACGGTACAATATGCCTCTTGCATACACTGGACTTCACCCTGATGGAAAATACTAAAATCAGCTTTATAGGCGGCGGTAATATGGCTCGAAGCCTAATTGGTGGACTGCTAAAAAATGGTTGCCCAGCATCAAACATTACAATTAGCGACCCTGATAAATTAAATTTGTCGTTGATCCTCAAGCTTGATCCAAAATTAAACACAACGACCGACAACCGAGTAGCTGCAAGTTTTGGTGAGCTGATCGTGTTTGCAGTTAAGCCTCAAATATTTCCCGAGGTTCTCGATCCATTGAATAAGGCACTCAAAAAATCACGGCCACTGCTACTCTCCATAGCCGCCGGAATACCTATTAAAAGTATCGACAGCTGGTCTGGTGGAGGGTTAGCCATTGTACGGTGTATGCCCAATACACCAGCACTAGTCGAGAGCGGCGCTGCAGGCCTTTACGCCAACAATCAGGTCACTAAGTCTCAGAAAACACTCGCCGAATCACTCCTTAGAGCTGTCGGCATTGCCGTTTGGGTTGATCACGAGACTCAGATAGATATTGTTACCGCGCTATCCGGTAGTGGTCCCGCTTATCATTTCCTTGTGATGGAAGCGATGCAATCATCTGCAGAAAAAATGGGGCTCCCCAGCGAAGCCGCTCGCCTGCTTAGTCTACAGACTGCCTTCGGATCCGCAAAACTTGCGCTTGAATCTGATGTAAGCTTTAAAACACTCAGAGAGCGAGTCACCTCAAAGGGCGGCACCACCGCCGCTGCTCTCGATAGATTTAGCAAATTAAAACTTCAGGATATTTTTGCTGACGCTATGCAAGCTGCAGCTGACCGCTCACACGAACTCTCTCAACAGATTGGTAAATCATGAACGCACTCATTAACGTAGCCTATTTTCTTGTCGATACTCTCTTTTCACTCTATCTGATTTTATTGGTAGTGAGACTATTACTTGGGTTAACCCGTGCAGATTTCCACAACCCCATTTCGCAGTTCATAGTGGCAGCAACAAATCCAGTTATCGTACCGCTTAGAAGAATCCTGCCCCCTATTGGCAAAATAGACACCGCCAACGTCACGCTACTAGTGATTTTTAAGTTGATTCAATCCAGCCTCCTCGCACTGATTAGAGGCGAAAATATAAACATAGCTGGAATCTTTGCTACCTCAATCATCGAGTTGGTACTGCTAATAATCTACGTCTTTATCTTTGCAATTATCATTCAGGCCGTCATGAGCTGGGTGAACCCTGGAGCCCACGCTAGCCAAAACCCATTAATAGGTGTAGTAAACAGCATTACACGACCAGTTATAGAGCCTTTCTCTCGATTTATCCCCAAAATGGGAATGTTTGACCTTAGTCCACTCGCAGCGCTACTTTTTCTTAATGTTCTTCTTATTATTGTAAAATCATTCTAAACAAAGAGTTTCTTTATATATTCAATACATAACCCAACTTTCAATAGCTTAGATAGACTGTTTATATATTACCCGGAAGTTAGTTAGGTTTAGTCCGTTTGTCCATTAATTCACAAAAATAGATGTTCATACTAACTTTTTGCTATGTGCGTCCTATACTGATCATAATGGACACGCATCTTACAGATCGTGTTAATCGTAAAATATAACTAGAAAAGCAAATTTCAAAGGAGATGCTTATGCTAACTCGCATATTATCCTCAATATTGCTCGTAGCCTGCACTGCAGTCGCGGGAGCCACTGAAAAACAATTTGGTGAGTACACAATTCATTACAGTGCATTCAAATCTGATTTCTTAAGCTCGGCCATGGCGAAAGCCTATGGCATCACACGGAGTAAAAACCGTGCAGTTTTAAACATTACTGTAACCAAAAGCGGAGAAAAGGGTCTTCCACAGCCAATCGAAGCAGATATTAGTAGCAAGGTTTTTAACGTATACCAGCAAACCAAGGCCGTAAATCTACGTAAAATAGTTGACCAAGGCTCAATTTACTACATCGCAGAGTTCCCCGTGGCGAACGAAGAAATAGTGAATTTCGAAGTAGCAGCCAGTCAGGACAAAAATCCTATTGGTAAAGTGACCTTCCAACAGCAATTTTTCTTGCAGTAACTGCTCAGCAGTAAAATAGGAATTAAAACGCAGACTCCCAGACAAAGAACTTTCGCCGTAAAGGGGCACTTGCTCTGGGACGACTTCATGGGCGCAGGAGCAGTTGCAGAGGAGTATGCACAGCAACCTTGATCGGCTCTGCTACAGCTACTCCCAGTATTGCCGACTGCGCGCCCAGCTGGTGTCACAACAGAAACACTCCATGCGCCAGATCCATCGTGCCAAGGAAAGACTGTTTGTTAATTATGCCGGACAGACGATGCCCATCATTAACCCTGACACGGGCGAAGATTTCATCGGAACAAAACACTTCGTGAGTTTACGAATTATTGTTGCGACCTTTTATCCGTTGAGCGATGGCTCTTCCATGCAGAACCACCGGATCACTAGAACCAACTTTCGTTCCTGCTCGATGTGTCTGTCTCGCAGTCAAGCACTCTTATACTCTTGCACTAACCGCTGTGACATAGTGATATTCCGATTTCCTCTGAGCAAGGACTAAACCAAATTTGACTTGGTGTCTCACCAAAAATATCTTCCCAGAGTTGATTTACGGAAAGCTCAAAGGCTTCATCACCATCAATATCAACCTGCACTTTAGCACTATCCGTGTCGCCATTATTGGCCGTAATGATGATTTTTCCACCTGCGGAAGAGGTCACCCGTATAGAGCCATCACGCGGAAACTCTTCTCCATCTACGATGATCAGATCATCCGGTGTAGAGAACGTAACTGTGATCTCTTTGCCATCTACGATTTGATTTTGAACCATATCGAAATGGAGGCTTTTAGCTCCCGTTGATCCACTTTTATTCAATGAGAGCGACAACGATCTAAAATCAATTGTTTTTTGTATGCCGTCTTTATCGTAGCCAAGACTTAGCTCACCAGGAATTCCGCCTGCGGTAAATGTCAATGTTTGAGTAGATCCGGTTATGTCCAAAGCACCATTCGCATTGTTTAGCTTCCAATCGTCTGTCTGACCGCTAAAGTTTTCAAAAAACACAATTGTCTTATTGAGAAATTCACTATTATTTACATCACCACTGTTGGTTCTTAATACTGTCAGGTCAACCGCTCCATCGTACCGGTACTCCCCAACGATACAGTTATCATAGGCATAGTTCGATGATAGGTTGCTAACTGCGCCCGATTCACAAGGCCCGAAATTGTTTCCTGAGTTTATTAAACTGTCTGTGATTTCGAACAATTTGCTATATCCTTCGAACCCATCACTCAGAATGGATTGGTAATTGTTAACCGTGATTGTGCCATTTCCAGACTCTCCACCACCACCGCACCCAAACAGCAAGAATAGGGAAATGAAGACTGTCAGCAGAGGTTTTATCGAGAGACGTAGCCTGTATTTCTCATCACATTTTGTTACAAGGTGATTTAAGTGTGTGCTGAGTATTTTACCCACTAATTTTTGTGCAATCTTCATTATTCACAACCTCTCTGATCAGAACTCTCTTTCTTGCTCTCATTGATTCACTTCCGCTTCCCGTATTAATTTCGATAAATTTATACGGGTTTGTTCGAACCTGAAGTACATAACCAGCATTACAGGGGCTTGTCGGTATTGAAACCGTCGCAACCAGATAGTTAGTAAATTCATCTAAACTCTTGAGGTTAATATCGTAACCGGCTGAACTTATGGTTCCATAATCCAGAAGCAAAACACTGCTTCTAGAAAAATCAATAGCCACTGGCTGGTCGCCTGAATATTTTGCCAGCTCTATTTCGTAAGAAGCCTGATCTAACAGTATCTTTGAGCCTTTTCCGTTAACCCGTGTATGTGCGATATAAGCTTCCACTCCCTCATGTAATATCAACATACTACCAGCTCCCGAATTTATTTCAGGCTCCGGATTTGTTTGGGTAGCAATGCGAGGAGGCTCATAGTCACAAGCCTGTAAATACAATGTCAACGTCAAAAATATACCAAAATAAATTACTTTTTTCATTAAAGTTGCTCGCGCCATTACGACAATACAGCCTGAATAAAAACTTGCACCCCATCAAAAGCGACGAGGGTGCGTTTCAAGAAGCCATCACCAATTAATTGATAAGCCCGCATGAAACTTGGTGGAGGTATCCCGATTTGCATAACGGCTAATTTTTACCGTATAGGTACCGGAGACAGCGGGGTTAAATCTAACCACCTCATAGGGATTGTCCCATGAAGATGAACCAGCAACATAGTTGCCATTCGGATCAATGACCCGTATATCCATATCCATGGCGATGGGATGGGTGTCATTTTGATGCCAATATGTATATTCGGGGCGATTAAGCCAACTGAAGGCTATTTGCACGTCATCCATATATGAGCTGAGATATACTTCACGTTCAATATAACCACTATTGGGATGACTATCATGATTGTCATAATAATCAAATGAGGCATTTCCTCCTTCCCACCACGTATTGGTCGCACTGTAATATCCATCATAAAAATCAAGCCCACCAACGCCAACAGCGTCCTCTCCACCGTTGATGTTTTTCTTAGCCGCTGCCAGCATAAAGGCCTTTGAATAGGCAGGCTTTAGACGTAGCCAGCTGTAGGCAGAAAATAAATCGGCTGCGAATGCAGCTGCATGAGGACTTGCAGCACTTGTCCCCGAAGCTGAGTGTCCCCCTGCCACGATATTTTGACCCGGAGCAGATAATTCTGGTTTCTGGTTTTTTGACTGAGGGTCAATAAAGTTAGAATCGGGGGCTATGGTATCGTTTGCATCATCATAGTTGCCGACCGTAATGATATTGAATCCCTTACTTGGTGAATATACATGCTTATAAACAACATCCACTCCATTGACTTTCACGGTTTCACTATTCCCTGCCGCCCCAAATACCAACACACCATGATTGTAAACAAAGTTATCCCACCTTTTATCAAGTACTTGGTATACCTTTCCAAGAGAATAGTAACCAAACGAGATGTTCGAGATATATATTGGTGGATTTCCATTAACGCCATCCAAGTCTGAAAAAAGCGGTAACTGCGCGCCCGCCCGACAATAAACATAACTCGATGGTGAAGCTGCCCGTAATACACCGTGAACCCATTCGGAATGATCAAATAAAATGCCCGAACTCACACCAGCCCAAAGTCTGGTGTAATTAGTCATAAATCCAGGATTTGGACAGGCGAATTCTGTCGTATAAATTCCAACGCCATCTCCTTGTCTGGCTCCATAGTTCAATGCATACGGATTAATGCGGCTACTTATCATGGCACTAGCCATCTGAGGTTGAGGCTCCAAATAGGGTTCGATACCACCAATCAGATCTTTACTGGTTCGAGCCAATTTTTCGATTTCTTTTCTTGTCAGATCCAGAGTCAGAACCTCAACTCCGTTCTCAAGCTGTTCATTCAACGCTTTATCTTGTTTCCAACCATTGCGTTTGATTAGGTTAATAGTGACCTCGCGCAAACGCGTTAGTCTAATAGCGCTTTCCTTTCGACTTTGCGCTTCTTGGACTAGCTGCATCTTAGCTTCAAATGCTTCACTAATCAGCTTGCCATCCCTGAACAAGCTCACATTCTCGCCTTCAATTGTAGCACCACCCCATGAAGGGTCTGTTTTAATCTCGACAACGGGTACGTTGATTGCGATATTAACCTTTATACTTGGTTCTTGATTCTTGATTCTTGATTCTTGATTCTTGATTCTTGATTCTTGATTCTTGATTCATTTTTGTCATTCCCACTAGATTCCAGCTTACCAAGCATGGTTTTCAATAACGGACTAATCAAGGGTGGTTTTTCTACCAAGGGGATCTTTTTCTCATCAATCTCCTTTCCTGCTGGATCAAATGCAAGGGATAATACTTCACCACTTTTTTTTCGCAGGTACTTTACAAAAGTATACGATTCGCCATTTATTTCCTTGATTTTAACTGCTACAGGTTTTCCTCCTTCTGGTAATTCTATTTTATCGGGCAAGGACACTGCTGCCGTATTACTTGAATATGCGGGAAATGAACCGGCAAGAGCCATTCCCAAAACTACAGTATAAATACCTGTCTTCATGTTAATCTCCATATGTACATAAGCGTTAATGCTCTATATTAATCGTTGCATTTACTACCCCAAAAGTCTAGACTATTTTTTCAAATTTCTTATTTAAATTTCC
>CAZUAW010000016.1:12408-18799 GCA_964618535.1 uncultured Thiotrichales bacterium | reverse complement strand
GAGCGCGTTCGCACTATGCAGGCAAACTGGATTGGAAAATCCTACGGCGTGCGTTTCGCATTCCCTTATGAGTTGGATGGCAAAGCAGACAATCTCTGGGTTTTCACTACCCGCGCCGACACCATTATGGGCGTGACTTTTTGCGCTGTTTCAGCCGAACATCCATTGGCTGAATATGCCGCCAAAGATAATCCTCAGCTGACGAACTTCATGGATGAATGCAAGCAGGGCGGTGTCGCCGAAGCTGATATTGCGACGATGGAAAAAAAGGGCATGGCAACGGGTATTTCGGTGACCCATCCGCTGACCGGTGAGTTGATTCCCGTGTGGGTTGGTAACTACGTGCTGGCAAGCTACGGCGAAGGCGCGGTAATGGCTGTTCCGGCGCATGACGAGCGTGATTTTCACTTTGCCAAACAGTACGGCCTGGAAATTAAACAGGTGATTGCCGCTAATGAAAAAACCTTCAGCGATGCCCAATGGCAGGACTGGTATGGCGATAAACAAATTGGCAGCTGCGTCAATTCAGCTGCTTATGATGGCCTAAATTATCAACAAGCCATTGATGCAATCGCTACTGACTTGAAAGCCAAAGCGCTCGGCGATAAACAAGTGCAGTGGCGTCTTCGTGACTGGGGTGTTTCTCGGCAACGCTACTGGGGTTGCCCGATTCCAATCATTCATTGCGATAGCTGCGGCGATGTCCCTGTTCCAGATGAAGATTTACCCGTAGAGCTGCCCGAGGATTGCGTGCCAGATGGCTCAGGCAATCCGCTCAACAAATTGGACACCTTTATCAACTGCGATTGCCCCAAATGCGGCAAACCCGCCAAGCGCGAAACCGATACGCTGGATACCTTTGTTGATTCCAGTTGGTACTATTCTCGTTACTGCGCTGCTGATAATCAGACTGCGATGGTCGATGAGCGCAGCAACTACTGGATGCCCGTCGATCAATATATCGGTGGTATCGAACACGCCATTTTGCACCTGCTGTATTCGCGCTTCTGGAGCAAAGTGATGCGCGATTTAGGGCTGGTCACTTATGACGAGCCTTTCAAAAAGCTGCTGACACAAGGCATGGTGCTCAACCACATATTCTCACGCCGTACCGATAAAGGTGGCATCGAATATTACGCACCGGATGAAATTCGTCCCCAGCTAGATGAGGGCGGACAGATCATCGCCGCAACCCTGCGCGAAGATAATCAGCCGGTTGACTATGGCGGTATCGGCACGATGTCAAAATCCAAACGCAACGGTATCGATCCGCAGCCGTTGATTGACGAATATGGTGCTGATACAGCGCGTCTATTCATGATGTTTGCCGCACCGCCGGAGCAGACGTTGGAATGGTCAGAAACTGGTGTCGAAGGCGCGTTTCGTTTTTTGAAAAGACTCTGGCGACAGACTTACGAGCACGTGCAAACGGGCGCAGCGCCGACACTCGCGGTTGATCAGTTAGATAAAAATCAGAAAGCATTGCGCACTAAATTGCATCAAACCATTGAAAAAGTGACTGATGATATCGGTCGCCGTTTCACCTTTAATACCGCTGTTGCTGCTTGCATGGAATTGCTCAACGATCTCAGTAAAGCCGAGGATAAAAGTGATCAGGGTAGGGCAGTGACGCAGGAAAGTCTCGAAGCCGTGGTGCTGATGCTCTCACCGATCGTGCCACATATTACCCATGTGCTATGGAACCTGTTGGGTCACGAGACTGTTGCTATTGATAATGCCTGGCCGCAGGTCGATTCGGCTGCATTGGTTCAGGACACCGTTGAGCTGGTTGTACAGGTCAACGGTAAGCTGCGTGGCAAAATTGAAGTTGCCAATGATCTGCCGAAAGATGAAATAGAAAAAGCCGCCCTCACCGATGAAAACGTACAACGATTTGTTGCCGATAAAACCGTTCGAAAAGTCATTGTCGTCCCCGGCAGACTTGTGAATATTGTGGTGGGATAAGATGCTGGAGAAGCCCATGCGCCGTCAGATACTCAGAGTGATATTACTCATTGCATTGCTACTGCAACTGTCTGGTTGTGGGCTCCAACTGCGCGGCATCTCAGGCAATCAGCTTGGGCAAAGCATTCCCGTATTATTCATCACCGGGCTGGACACTGAGACGGGTTTTGGCCGTAAACTATCCCAGGTGCTGAGCGCGAGTGGTGTTAAAATTCACAGCCAAGCATCAAAAGAAGTGCCGACGTTGAAGCTCTCACTGCCAGATCTCAGCCGTCAGGTCTTGAGTGTGGACCGGGAAATTAGAGCGCGTGAATACGTACTTATCAGCACCGTGAGCTACACTTTGCAAAACAGCAACTCACAAACGCTGCAAACAAAACCCATCACAGTCAGCGCACGCCGCGAGCTAGTAGTCGATCCCAACCGCATCCTCAGTAGTGGTCGGGAAGAAACCCGCCTGCGCAAAGAGATGGAAGACGAACTTGCTCAATTGCTGTTGTTACGGCTCAGGCTTTATGGAACCGTATCGGACTAACCCCGCCAGAACCATGATTCACATTCCTGCCATCTCCTCATTGATCAACGGCCAACCCGATGAATGCATTAATTTACAAGATCGGGGATTGCAATATGGCGATGGTTTATTTGAGACCATTCGTATTGATCGAGGGGAGCCACAATATTGGTCGGCACACCTGCGGCGGTTACAGTTGGGTTGTGAGAAGCTCAATCTGATGTTTCCGGGTGAGAACGTTCTGCAAGCCGATGTGGCATCGTTAGTCAGTACTGAAAATTCAGGAACTTTGAAAGTAGTTGTTACCCGTGGGGTTGGTCAGCGAGGCTATCGAGCTGTTGACACTCAGCCAAGCAGGATCGTTAGTTTTTATCCGCAGCAGTCATCACCTGAGCGCTTTAAAACCGCGCATTTGTGTATGTGCAAACACCGATTGGGCATCAATCCAGCCCTTGCTGGCATCAAACATCTCAATCGTCTGGAGCAGGTTTTGGCACGTGCGGAATGGGAGGATGAATATGACGAAGGCATTATGCTGGATATGGAAGGGCGTGTGATCGAAGGCACTATGAGTAATCTGTTCCTGGTTAACGATGGCGTGTTAATCACCCCCGAACTGACCCGCTGCGGTGTAGCAGGTATCATGCGTGAGCAAATTCTTGAAAAGGTCAAGGCACTGAATATCACCCTCAAAATACGAGATATACAACCCGCTGAACTACGCCAGGCGGACGAAATGTTTTTGAGTAACAGCATTATCGGGATTTGGCCAGTTGGCACATTTGAGGGGCACAGTATGGCAATAGGTTCGATCACGGAATCACTGATGCAGTCGTTGGGTTTACCATGCTAGGCCGTCTCCTTGCCACAATTGGGATGGTGATTGTCTTAGCGCTATTGGCGCTTGGCGGCTCGCTGTACTATTCCTGGCAAGAGATGCAAAAGCCATTGACGCTGCCAGATGCCGGTATGACTTACCAGCTCAAGCCGGGGACATCGCTGCGACTGTTGTCGCAAGATCTGGCGGCAAAGGGGCTGGTTGCTGATCCGCGTTATGTCGAAGTCTGGGCGCGTTGGGTAGAACCTGGCGATGCTATTCAGGCGGGTGAATACTTGCTTAATCCTGAGCTGAATATCGCCGGATTGATTGAGTTATTTCGTCATGGTCAGGCATTGCAACACAAATTTACGGTGGTTGAAGGTAGTCGGTTTTCAGACTTTGTTGTACAGTTAAACGCACTCGCTGAAAAAGGCTTGATCAAGACAACGATCAAACAAGGTGAGCATGCAAAGGTGTTTAAACAGCTCACCGGTGAAAGCCATGTTGAAGGCTGGATTTTTCCTGATACGTATTATTTCTCACGCGATGATACCGATGCACAGTTGTTAAAACGGGCTTATCAAAGCATGAAGAAAACACTGGAGACTGCCTGGGCTTCTCGTGCTCCAGACTCCCCTCTTAAAACCGCTTATGAAGCACTCATTCTTGCCTCGATTGTTGAAAAAGAAACGGGTGCAGCGGAAGAACGACCCACCATCGCCGGTGTATTCGTACGTCGCTTGAATCAAGATATGAAGCTGCAAACTGATCCGACCGTGGTTTACGGCATGGGGGATAAATACAAAGGCAATATCCGCAAAGCTGATTTGCGCCGCGACACCCCCTACAACACCTATACCCGCAAAGGACTTCCGCCAACGCCCATTGCATTGCCTGGCGCGGCAGCAATTCAGGCAGTCACTCATCCCGAAGATAGCGGCGCATTATTCTTTGTTGCCAAAGGTGGCGGTCGGCATCATTTCTCCAAAACCTATAAAGAACACCGCGCTGCGGTGATTAAATATTTGCTGGGTGGGAAAGCCAAACGCTACCAGGGTGATAGTTGATGTCTCGCGGAAAATTCATCACCTTTGAAGGTGGAGAAGGTGTAGGGAAGACTACGCAGATAGAGTTGCTGGTGGCGTTTCTTCAACGGCAAGGGCTGGCTGTGACGCAAACCCGTGAGCCGGGTGGTACCGAAATCGGGGAGGCGATTCGCGCGGTATTACTGGATAAAAAACTACCTGCAATGCACTCAGATACCGAGCTACTATTAATGTTTGCGGCACGTGCTGAACACGTGCAATTAGTCATTGAGCCTGCGTTGTCAGCCGGGGATTGGGTGGTTTCTGATCGTTTTGCTGATGCGAGTCATGTCTATCAGGGCGCGGGTCGTGGTGTTGATCTAACTCGGTTAGAACGTCTGCATGACTGGACACTGGGAGATTTTGAGCCGGATTTGACCTTGTTGCTGGATATGCCAGTTGATCGCGGTATGGCACGCGTGCATCAACGCGGTGAAACGGATCGGTTTGAAGAAGAAAACCTGATATTTTTTCAACGCATCCGCGATGCCTATCTCAGCCGTGCTGAACAGTATGCTTCACGATTTGAAGTCATTGACGCAAGTCTAGATATCGAAACAGTCGCTAGCCAAATCACCAACAGTATTCAATCATGGCTTCCGAAATAATTGATTCCAGCCCTTATCCCTGGCAACAGGAACAATGGGCGCGGCTGTTGAATCAGCGCAATCAAGATTGTTTACCGCATGCCTTGTTGTTGGTTGGACAGACTGGGCTGGGGCTGGATTATTTTGCTCATCTGCTGGGACGCTCGTTACTGTGCAGCGACAGCAATGACAACTTAGAACCCTGCGGTGAGTGTCCGAGCTGTCGCCAGATTCGCCAACAGGTGCATCCGGATCATCAAACTATTTCTCTGCTCGAAGATAAAAAGAACATCCTTGTCGATCAGATTCGAGAGTTGAATAAATTCTTTGCGCTCACCAGCGGTGAAAATAGCCGCAAAGTGGTGGTGATTTCACCCGCTGATCAGATGAATATCAATGCCTCCAATAGCTTGTTGAAAACACTGGAGGAACCGGCTGGCAATGCCACGATAATATTAGTTGGACATCACCTGCATCGGCTACCCGCGACGGTGAAAAGCCGCTGCCAGATGATTAAGTTTTCTATGCCGGAACGGGCGATATCGCTAGAGTGGCTTGCTGAGCGAGGGCATGATCGCAGCGAACAATTGCTGCAATTGGCGCAAGGCGCACCGTGTCTTGCAGAGGTCATGGACAACGCTGATCTTTACGCCAGTTATGTCAGCGTCATCGAAGGTGCGCTGGCATCGCAACGCGGCAACAAAACCATTCACCAGTTACGTACAGAATGGAAATCCTGTGAAATACATTTGCTGGTTGAATGGTCACAGTCATTGCTACGAGATTGCATCCGGGTTGCCAATCGTCTGCCAGATGACAGTTTTGAGAACCCTTTATATCTGAATCACTTGCGTGAAATGTCTAACCAGCTACACTTACTACAACTGTTTCGCGTTTACGACCATTTGGTACAGCTCAATGATTCACTGGATCATTCGCTGAATGCGGATCTGCTGCTCGACGATGTATTGCTCGCCTGGCTGTCATTGAAAGCTAACTAGAAAGGGGTCAATAAAGATGTCTACTGGACACTCGATACTCTCACTCTCAATCAAGGAAAAAACCTCTTTGTATGCGGCGTATATGCCGTTTGTGAAAAATGGCGGATTGTTTATTCCTACGACGCGAAATTATAGCCTCGGCGAAGAAGTTTTCATGTTGTTGAGTCTGATGGATGAGCCAGAACGAATTCCGATTGCTGGCAAGGTAATCTGGATTACACCGCGAGGCGCATCCTCAAGCCGAACACCGGGTATCGGGGTTCAATTTAACGATCTCGACGAAGGTTCAACACGTAATAAAATGGAAACGCTACTAGGCCCAACATTACAGGCTGATAGGCCTACTCACACGATGTGACTGATGGGGCTAGGATGGAAAACTGGGTTAGAATATAAGCCCTAATCCAGTAATCAACGCT
>CAZUAW010000016.1:0-12308 GCA_964618535.1 uncultured Thiotrichales bacterium | reverse complement strand
TCTATTGACTGACTAGCCGTTTTAAATTTTTGTCCGGCATAGTAGTTAGCAATTTGCTCAACATCCGCTTCGCTTAATGCTTTTGCAACGGTATTCATATCCGACTCATCACCGTTACTGGGCTTGTATTTGTCACCTTTGCGATCACCTTCTTTATATTGCTCAAATGAATCCATCGTGGCAGAAGTGGGAAACCCAGCAATGGAAGGCACTTTAGAATCAGTGCTATTGCCGTCAGCGCCGTGGCAGCTACCGCATTTGTCTTTTGCTAATGCTGCGCCATCAGCAAACGCAGGAGAAGTTAGAGCAATTCCAGAAAGGGCGAGGATTGAAGCAAATATTGTCAGTTTACGCATATTAGATCTCAGAGGTGTCTGTGGGGGATGGTGGTTCTAATCTTGCTCAACAGTTCTGGCAAGTTTATGAATATACAGAAAAAATAGGTCATTTATCAGTTTGATTGAACGATCTCTTCTTCCATAGTAAATAAGCTGCCGGGATGACAAATAGAGATAATAATGGCGCAGTAATCATCCCGCCGATCATTGGCGCTGCAATACGTTGCATGACATCTGAGCCAGTGCCGCTGCCGATCATTATCGGAATCAGTCCGGCAATGATCACGGCAACGGTCATTGCTTTGGGGCGAACTCGCATGACAGCGCCGTGCATAATGGCTTCTTTAAGATCGGCTTTGTCCTGCATCTTGCCTTTGTCTTGTCGGTCTTGAAAGGAGCTGTTCAGGTAGATGAGCATGACGACGCCAAATTCGGCGGCTACGCCGGACAGGGCAATAAACCCAACAATCACGGCAACGGATAAATTAAACCCGAGTGCCCATAGAAACCACAATCCGCCGACCAGGGCGAACGGTAGGCTTGCCATAATAATGATGGCTTCGCCCGATCGCTTAAATGTCATATAAAGTAATACGAATATTAATAGCAGGGTAATTGGGATGAGAATTCTAAAACGTTCTTTTGCACGTAACAGGTATTCATATTGACCGGACCAGGTGATTGAATAACCAGCAGGGAGTTGTACTTGTTCACGCACGATTGCCTGAGCGTTTTTAACATAAGTGCCAAGATCCACATCGCGGATGTCTACAAAGGTCCAGCCATTAAGGCGCGCATTTTCACTTTTAATCATCGGCGGCCCATCGCTGATGCTGATGGTTGCGATACGCGAGAGTGGAATATGCGCGCCACCGGGAGTCACCAGCGGAAGATCTTTTAATTTTGAAATGTCATCGCGAAAATCGCGCGGGTAGCGAAGGTTAATGGGATAGCGTTCCAGACCTTCAACCGTTTGCGTGACATTAATACCGCCAACAGCACTGGAAATAATTTCATTAATGTCACCAATATTTAATCCAAATCGAGCTGCTTTAATTCGGTCGGGTACAATATCAATATAGCGACCACCGACAACTCGCTCGGAATAAGCCGAAAGTGTGCCATCGACACCTTTTAAAACGGTTTCTATTTGTTTACCAATATTCTCAATCACCGCTAAATCTGGACCTGCAACTTTAATTCCCACGGGTGTTTTGATGCCGGTAGCAAGCATGTCGATACGGGTTTTTATCGGCTGTACCCAAGCATTGGTTAAACCAGGGAATTTAACAGTTTTATCCAGTTCTTTAATTAAATCTTCCAGGGTTAGGCCAGCGCGCCATTCTGATTTAGGTTTTAGCTGGATGGTGGTTTCGATCATTGTTAATGGAGCAGGGTCGGTTGCGGTATCTGCTCGACCAATTTTTCCGAACACTGTTTTAACTTCTGGAAAAGTGGCAATTAGCCTATCTGTTTGCTGTAATAATTCCTGTGCTTTTCCAATCGATAATCCAGGGAGTGTGGTTGGCATATAAAGCAAATCACCTTCTTCAAGCTCTGGCATGAACTCTGATCCCAATTTTTGCAGTGGAATGATCGCTGATGCTATGACCAATAGTGCGAGCAGCAGCGTAATGACCGGAAAGCGCAATACTACTTTTAAAAGAGGACGATAAATGGCTATTAAAAATCGGTTAATTGGATTCTTTCGCTCATCAGGAATGCGGCCGCGAATAAAAAAACCCATCAGTACCGGGACTAATGTTACCGACAAAATCGCAGCGGCAGCCATTGCATAAGTTTTAGTAAAAGCCAGTGGTGCGAACAACCGTCCTTCCTGAGCTTCCAGAGAAAAAATAGGTACAAAGCTCAGTGTGATGATCAACAGAGAGAAAAATAACGCCGGCCCAACTTCTGACGCCGCATGAGTAATCACCTGCCAGCGGTCTTGTCCTCTTGGTGGTTCGCCTTTTTCATGTTGCCAGCGTTCCAGATGTTTGTGGGCATTTTCTATCATGACGATGGCAGCATCGACCATTGCTCCGATTGCAATTGCAATACCTCCCAAAGACATAATGTTTGCATTAATACCTTGACGCTCCATAATTATGAATGCCGCTAAAACTCCTAATGGCAAGCTCAAAATAGCAACCAGAGCAGAGCGAACATGAAATAAAAACAACAGGCAAACCAGTGCAACAATGCCAAATTCTTCTAATAATTTAATGGATAAATTATTCACTGCGCGATGAATTAAATCAGAGCGATCATAAGTTGTGATAATTTCCACGCCGTCTGGCAGTCCAGGTTTTAGTTCTTCAATACGTGTTTTAACGCGCTCTATGACTTTTTGCGCATTTTCGCCATAACGCATAATAACGATGCCACCAGTGACTTCACCCTCACCATTTAATTCCGCAATTCCTCGGCGCATTTCAGGCCCAATATCAACTCGCGCAAGATCGCGGACTAAAATAGGTGTACCATTTTCATCAACGCTCACTGGTACTGTTTCAATATCTGCGACAGACCCGAGATAGCCTTGACTACGCACCATATATTCTGCTTCGGCAATTTCCAGTACCGAGCCTCCGGTTTCGTTATTGGCATTACGTATTGCCTTGCCTAACTGACTTAACGGAATATTAAAGGCGCGTAGTCGTTCTGGATTAGCGACCACTTGGTATTGTTTAACCATGCCGCCGACGGTAGCGACTTCAGAAACACCTTGTACGGTTTGTAGTTCAAATTTCAGAAACCAATCTTGCAAACTGCGTAGTTTGGCAATGTCATGCTGACCACTGGTATCGACCAGTGCATATTCATAAACCCAGCCGACACCGGTGGCATCTGGCCCTAGCACTGGTTGAATTCCTTCAGGCAATTGCGACGCTGCTTGATTGAGATATTCGAGCACCCGTGCGCGCGCCCAATAAAGATCCACACCGTCTTCAAAAATCACATAAACGTAGGAATCTCCAAAAAAGGAATAACCCCGCACAGCAGTCGCTCGCGGTACTTTAAGCATGGTGGTGGTGATAGGGTAGGTGACTTGATCTTCCACCACTTTTGGCGACTGACCGGCGTAAGAGGTTTTAATAATAACTTGCACATCGGATAAGTCAGGGATTGCATCCAAGGGTGTTTTTATCACCGAAATAATGCCCCAAACAGCAATTAACAAACTGAGCATTAATACCAGAAAGCGGTTGTCTACAGACCATTTAATTATATTCTTTAACATGTTCTACTCCGCTCTGAAGCGGCGAAAGCTCGCTTGCAAATTAGATTCAGAATCAATTAGGAATTGTCCTGAGACGACAATTAAATCACCTTCTTCGATGCCATTGATTATTTCTATTTTCCCCTCGGTTTGTATTCCCGTGGTAACTTCAACAGGTCTGAATCGGTTGTCTTCAACTTGCTTGATAACGCGAGCAACGTCACCGGAAAAAATAACCGCTTCACGGGGTACGCTGAGGACATCGTGATCATGCCCCCCATCAATAAAAACATTGGCAAACATATTGGGTTTTAACGCACCGTCTTTATTGGGAAATCGCAGTCGAACTTTTAATGTTCTAGAAACAGGATCTAATTCAGGATAGACATAATCTATTTCACCTTTCCAGCTTCGCCCGGGCAGGGCTGCAACACTGATTTCCGCTGGCCGGCCTGCTTTCACCCAATTAAGTTGATCTTCAAATACGTCAACTTGCACCCACACATCACTGAGTTTGGCGAGGGTATATAGCTCCATAGCAGGTTTAATAAACATCCCATCGCGTATGCCGATTTTTGCGACCAGTCCATCGGTAGGCGCAATAATCGGGATGCTGCGCCTGGCTTTTCCCTTGCGACGAATAAGTCGAATGGTGCTGTTGGGAACGCCTAATAAGCTGAGGCGCTCTTTGGCAACGCTTGCGAGCCCTGATTGTGTTTGTAAAGCAATTATATATTCTTCCTGTGCAGCGAGAATTTCGGGTGAATAATATTCCAGTAGTACCTCACCTTTCTTCACTACATCGCCAGTACTGCGAATATTTAGTTTTTCCACCCAGCCTTCGCCGCGTGAATGAATATGTGTCAGGCTGTCTTCGTTATATTCGAGCTGTCCCACGGTTTTAATTTTTTTATCTAAAAACCCACGTTTCACTTTGGTGGTTCTTAATCCCATGTTTTGAGCGACGTGAGGTTTTATCCGTACGGCCGGATATTCGTTGTCATCGCTATCGGACTCATCGTCCTGTTCAATCTTGACTAAATCCATGCCGCATATTGGGCAGCTTCCAGGTTCACCCCGAACGATTTGTGAATGCATTGGACAAACATAGTTTGGATCTGCATGTTTTTCTGCATGTTCGACGGCAGTGTCTTGACTTGCTTCTTCCATCGTTTCGGAAGGTTGTTGCTGGCAAGCTACAACCAATAAAAATAATATTGCAGTGAGAATGTAAGTTAAATATTTCATGATTGAGGTTCTCCGCTGATGAAACGAATATCGATAATTTTATTGGCGCGTTCAAGGGTTAAAAGCAGCTGTTTCCGTTTAGCTTTCAAGAGTGCTTCCTCGGCTTGCAGGATATTGGAAAAAGTTGTTTTACCTACTCGGAAATCGTATTTAGTGAGTGTTTTAATACGCCGTAATTCTGGCAGAATGTCGTTTTCGTAGACGCTTATTCTGCTGTCCAGGGCTGTGATACTTGCGTAAGTTTTTGCCAGTCGGGTATTTAATTCTTTTTGCAAATGCTGTTTATCCAATTGCGCTGCAACCAGATTGGCTTTGGATGCTTTGAGTCGATGATCCTGACGTGTTGATTCAAAAACCGGCAAGCTGACAGTCAACCCTAAAGAAACAAAATCGGCGCGGCTTTCCCGATATCCGTAGCTCGCTTCTACTCCCCAGGTTGGTTTGTAGGCCTGGCGAGCCAGTTCGACTTTCTCTTCTGAGGTTTTTATTTGTGCGCTTAATTCAATTAGCTCAGGGTTATGCTCTATTAGATTACTACCGATTTGATTGTGAGTTGTTTGTTGAGGCGCGTTAATAAGTGAGGCGGGTAAATCGTCAGGCCAGTGGCGCGTGTTAACAGAATCAAACCATTGCTGTAACGATGCGCGGCTTTTACTGTTCTCACCTTTAAGCGCCGCTTCATTTTCACTCAGTGTTGCCAGTTTGAGTTTTATTTTCACCACATCGGTTTGTGTGCCTTTGCCTGCTCGGTAAGCGCCTGTTGCGGCGGGGATCATCGAATCTAAAATACCGCGTTCTTGTTGAATCAGCACAAGTTCAGATTTACTGGAATAAACATTTAGCCAGCGTTGTCTTAATTCTCGTAGAACGATGGAACGCTGCGTTTCCAGGCTGGCTTTTTTCATCGAAACTTCTGATTCAGCAATGGCTTTTTTAACCGCAAGTGTATTCCCAGCGGGAAAGGATTGCTTGAGACCCGCGAATGCTTGCGTCATTGGCTCCTGATTAAAATCGAAGCTATCAGTCGGCATATTGAGTAACGCAAGTCTCAGTTGAGGATCGGGTAGTTGACCTTCTGCGGTGATTGACGCGGTGGATGAGTCCACCCTCGATTGTGCTGCTTGCAAGCGAGGATCAGCAAGCAGCGCAGATTTTTCTGCGTCGATTAATCGAAACAGGACTTGCTCCGATTGGCTCTGTGCCCATGATTGTTGGCTGCATAGTAATGTCAGCAGGATGATTGTTCGTCTCATTATTACACCTGAAAAACCTCTGGAGCTGTCGTCCAGATAGGGAGCTATCTACAAATCTAAAGGGTTCTTGCCATCATTCCTGTTAGGTCAGAATGACGATCAAAAAAATAGAAAGTTTGGCTTAGCTAAAGCTGGGAGGGGGGATATCAGGTTGAGTGGAGCAGGTAACGATGGCGAAGCGAGCATGCTGAGGATTGTCGCCGTGGTTAATGGATAATGTGGTTTGAACGAAGGTCTGGGTCGTGCCGCTAGATCCACCGATAGCACATTCACAGCTTCCATCGGCGCAGTTGGAAGCCATCGTTTCACAGTGGCAATCGTGATCGCAACACGGAGATTGCTCCACTGCGGTTGTCTGGGTATGGGTTGAATGGGTATTTGATTCGGGAGTATCTGAAGTCTTCACGGTACTGGCAGCCATGACCGGTGCCACCATTGCAAATAGCAGCGATAGTACGGTTAGCCAGGCAACAAGCTGTTGTGAAGGTTTCTTCATGATTGAATTAGTATGACCTATTTTGGTGAGCTTGCAAATTTTGTGCCTTTGGAGCAAATTACGCTGTAATGCGGTGATTGGATGTACTGCGTGAATCTTTTACTGTCTACGTGATCCCGCTAAAGGATAAGTAAGCATCCGTAATCTGCTCTCCCCAATAGAAAGCAATCACCCCGGCAATTGCTAGAAATGGCCCAAAGGGAATGGGTGTGCCTTTGTTCTGCTGTTTAGTCATAATTAGCAAGATGCCAATCACCGCGCCAGTTAAGGACGAGAGGATAATGGTAACTGGTAGCGCTGTGTATCCTGTCCAGGCACCGAGCGCTGCGAGTAATTTGAAATCGCCGTAGCCCATGCCTTCTTTGCCGGTGAGCAGTCGAAATAAATGATAAATTGCCCAGAGTGTCAGGTAACCGAACACGGCACCGAGCAAGCTATGCTGATAGCTGGTGAAGCCATTACCATTGAGATTTATCAGTAATCCTAACCAGATGAGGGGCAGGGTGATTTGATCGGGTAACAGTTGGGTTTTTAAATCGATGATCGCCAGCGTGACTAGCGACCAGGTGAAGACTAATGCGGCAACTGATTTCCAGCTGTAACCGAAATACCATACTGCTACGATTGAGAGAACAGCGGTGAGTATTTCGACCAATGGGTATTGCATCGAAATATGGGATGCGCAGTGTTTGCATTTTCCTTTTTGCAGCAGGTAGCTGAGGACTGGGATGTTTTCCCAAATAGAAAGCGTATTGTCGCAACTGGGGCAGGCTGATCCTGGCACCATCAAATTAAATGCCGGTTTACCTGCTGGCTGAACCTCGTTGCTTTCGTCATCCGTCACAGACGCGCATTCGGCCTGCCAGCGACGCTCCATCATAATGGGCAGCCGGTAGATGACGACGTTGAGAAAGCTGCCGACAATCAGACCAAGCAGCCCGGCTGAAATTAATAAAGCCGTTTGAGATTGTTGTAAAAGTGCTAGCACTGGTGCTTTAGAATCTTGAGTTAAACAACTGATCCCAGCTTGAAAATTGGTAGATACATGGCGATAACGAGGCCACCGATCAACACGCCGAGGATTGCCATGATCAGTGGTTCCAGCAATGAACTCATGCCATCAACAGCGTCATCCACTTCTTCTTCATAGAAATCAGCGACCTTGCCCAGCATGTGATCGAGTGAGCCAGATTCTTCACCGATGGAGACCATTTGTACCACCATGTTCGGAAATACAGCCGTGTTCCGCATTGATTGCTGTAGCTGCATACCGCCGGCGGTGTCATCACGCATTTGTAAGGTGGCGTCGGAATAAACAGCGTTGCCCGTCGCGCCAGCCACAGAAGTCATCGCTTCGACCAGAGGGACACCGGCAGAGAACATCGTGGCCAAGGTGCGGGCGAATCGAGCGATAGCCGATTTGCGTATAATTCCGCCAAATATCGGCGCTCTTAGCGAATACCGATCTAACGCTCGACGAAATTTGAGGGAGCGACGGTGCATTTGCACAAAGGCTGTGATGGCGAGGAAAATCCCCCCAAAAATGACATACCATCGGTCACGAAAGACTTCAGACAGGCCGATGACGAATTGTGTGAAAGCCGGTAGGTCAGCACCAAAATCTTTAAACAGATCTTCAAAAGTTGGCACTACAAATATCAGCAGAATCGCGGTGACGACAAACGACATAATCAGCACAGCGATAGGGTAAAACATCGCTTTGCGGATTTTACCTTTGATAGATTCGGTTTTTTCCTTGTAGATTGCAATTCGGTCTAACAGTGATTCCAGCGAGCCTGATTGCTCACCCGCATCAACCAGATTGACGAATAAATCATCGAAATGGCGGGGGTGGCGTGCCATAGCATCAGCCAGCGTGTTCCCCCCTTCGACATCCGATTTAACGGTCAGAATTAGCTCTTGCATGGCGGGGTTTTCATGCCCTTTACCAATGATCTCAAACGATTGAACCATTGGAACGCCCGCTGAAATCATGGTTGCGAGCTGCCGCGTAAAGATGGCAATGTCTTTACCCTTGATTTTCTTTTTACCAGAAAATAGAGGTTTGGATTTTTTCTTTACCTTGAGTGGGTTGATTCCCTGGCGGCGTAAATCCGCTTTCACCAGTGTCTCAGAAGGGCCAATTGACTCCCCCTTGATGCGATCGCCCTTTTTATTGGTTCCTTCCCAAGTAAAGGTCATTTTTTCTGCAACGGCTACCATTGTTCTATCCCTGTGCTTGTCGTTGTGATTGTTGAGTGATCATTGTGTCATCAATCCTTGGTGACACGGTTAACTTCTTCCAGGCTGGTGAGCCCTTCGCGAACCTTGTCCAGACCTGAGCCTCTCAGGTTTTTGATGCCTTCTTTATCGGCTTGATCGGCAAGTTGAATTGAGTTGCCATTTTCCATGATCAAACGTCCCATCTCCTGAGAAATAGGCATGACTTGAAAGATACCAAGTCGCCCCTTGTAGCCTGCAGTGCATTTGTCACAGCCCACTTGTTTGTAGATTTTGAGTGAGCTGACTTCATCCTTTTTGAAACCCTCTTCAATCAGTGTTTCGGCAGGTAAATCATCGATTTCCCGACAATGAACACAAAGACGCCGAGCCAATCGCTGGGCAATGATCAATGATACGGATGAGGCGATGTTGTAGGGTGGAATGCCCATGTTGGCGAGTCGGCTAAGCGTTTGCGGGCCATCGTTAGTATGCAGGGTAGACAGTACCAGGTGACCGGTTTGGGAAGCTTTAATCGCAATTTCAGCGGTTTCCAAATCACGGATCTCACCGACCATGATGACATCGGGATCCTGACGCAAAAAGGCTCGCAGTGCGGCGGCGAAATCCAGCCCGATTTTGGGTTGTACATTGACCTGATTAACGCCCGGCAGATTAATTTCAGCAGGGTCTTCAGCGGTTGAAATATTGCGATCTGGGGTATTGAGAATGTTCAGGCCGGTATATAAAGAAACCGTTTTACCGCTGCCTGTTGGGCCGGTGACGAGAATCATGCCATAGGGTTTGGCAAGTGTGTCCAGATACAGCTGTTTTTGATGTGAGTCGTAGCCTAGCGCATCAATTCCGAGTTGCGCCGAGGTAGGATCGAGCAATCGCATAACGATCTTTTCGCCGTACAGTGTGGGGCAGGTGTTGACGCGAAAGTCCATAGAGCGTTTTTTGGAAATCTGCACCTTCATTCTGCCATCTTGCGGAATGCGCCTCTCTGATATATCCATGCGGCACATGACTTTGATTCGCGCGATCATTTTTGGCGCGAGATTCATCGGCGGGGTTGCAATGATGCTCAGTACACCGTCCATTCTAAAGCGGATTCGGAACAGCTTTTCGAAGATTTCGACATGGATATCAGATGCGCCACGGCGAATGGCATCAAGCAGCATTTTATTGATAAAGCGAACCACTGGAGTCTCATCCATCTCAGCAGTGGAGGCGAGCTTGTCATCGTTTTCTTCGTTGGAAACTTCGAGGTTATCGAGATCTTCATCAAGATCTAATTCTTCCCAGGAGGTCAGTGTCTCAGAAGAATCGAGTGCTTTTTCGATCAGCGCTTCGAGTTTGTCAGTTTCGGTGAGGACAGGTTCTGTGGGGATGCCGGTGCTGAATTTGAAATCATCAAGCACCTTGAGATTCAAGGGATCTGCGATAGCGACATACAAACGGTTGTTACGTTTAAATATGGGTAATGCCGTGTATTTCCGTATCAGTGATTCCTTGAGTTCCAGTGCTGGTAAAGAATCACGTTCGATGACGGATAAATCAAATACGGGTAATCCGAATACGGCAGAGGCTGCTTCGGCGACCTGAGCTGGACTCGCGAATTCGTGCTCGGTTAATACCCTAATGAGCGGAGAATTGTTGGCGGTAGATAGGTTTTGAGCTTCGACAGCGCGTTCTGCATTTAATATTCCATTATCAACCAGACGGCGAGTCAGGCTATTGAGTTTCATTGCTGATACTGGTGTGCTCATTTGAATATGTCATCCTTGGAGAGCCGTTGATTATAAGGCAACTGTGAGTTTGCTGTAAAAAAAAAGCTAAAAAGTTCAAAGATATAGCGTGTGCGGTAGGATTTTTATGCTCAAAACAACAAAGCCCCTCAGAAGAGGGGCTTTGATTTACCAATCATGAAACTTGGTAACAGGTTAATTGCTTAACCAGGTCTTATGGACGGCACTCGCTAGGCAAGTATTTGGCTGCTGGTAAGTTTGCGCCAGCGCCATCAGTTCCACCATTACATGTGAACTGTAGCTGTCCATCAACATCGCCATAGAAAAACACCATTTTCTTGGCATTTACATTAGCGTTAACATTAGCCAAGGTGACTGTGAGTGTAGCGTTGCCACCTGTACCGCCACCAAACGCATAATCAGCTTTGCCCGTTTTATAGTTGGTAGAATTCATTGCGTTGAAAAAGCCGGCGGTTACGATACCGCCTTCAAATGAAGCGTCATCAGCAGGCATACTGCCTTCTGATGAGTAGTGATCGAAAATCGCTGTTTTACCAGCAGATGCGGTGGCAACCATTGTGGCGATTTTAGAACGGGCTGTGTAATCCTGATAAGCAGGCAGTGCCACTGCTGCGAGGATGCCGATGATCGCAACAACGATCATTAATTCAATCAGTGTAAAACCTTTTTGTGCTTGTCTCATTTGTGCTTGTATCATTATTATGGACTCCTAAAATAGTCTTTAAAATCGTAAATTTATGGAACGGTTTTGTCGTTCTGCTTAAGCCGTTCTGCCTAAAGACAACCACAATACATGCCAATAACTTAATCGATGTGCTTGTTCGAGATTATACAGTAACTTAGCGGAGAGTAGGCTGCTATCCCGATGCATTTCTCAGCCTTATGTGTGGCAAAAAAATGCATCGGAGGGGAAAAAATTGTCCCAAGCAGACAATTTTGTCAGAAAGTGCCGGCGTTAATTTGTCATTTGCTAATAAGTCGCTCAATCGCAGAAGCAACTTCTGTTGGCTTGTGACCTTTTTTGATGCCGATATTGAGGGTTTTTGGCGTGCTGGGGTAGTAGAGGTTAAAAGCTTTGCGATCATAGGTTTTGAGCTTCTGCTTAAACACGGTGTCTCTATGAATACTGCTTTGGACGATTAATTCTGCATCACGTAATAGCGGAATGGGGTTGGTGACGCGAATCACTTCTAGTCCCTGGCGGGCAATAGCGGTTTTCATGGTCGCGCAAACGGATTTTTGTATGCCAATGGCATCTTCTGCGCCGTATTCAAAGCAGCGATCCTGAACGATAATTAGGTGCTCATCAGTGATGGTGACCTGCTCAGCGTCAAGCACAGTTTGCAGATAGGAGACGTCTTGATTAGCCTTGGTTGCCGCTGGTGGAGTGGTGTTTTTTGTGTCGTCCTCAGCTGAGCTGCTTTGTGTGGAGACGGGCTTTGCGGGAGAGGCTTGCTCAGCAGCGGGTAACGAAGCGGGGCTGATTTTATCAGCGGCAGCAGGGTCAGGATAGGCTTTGCCACAAATTTGTGTAATTTGATCAGGACTAAATCCGCGATCCAGATAATGATCAATATCGTCGCGTGCGCATTCAGCAAATGCGCTACTCAGTGGCGCTACACATAAAACGGTTAGCAGGTAACGAAAAATAGAATAATGTGTCATATCTCATCCGGTATTGTGTTGATTGAGATCATCCGTGAAAACCTAGCCCGGATATTTCATGAATTACATGCGCCCTCGCTTGTCTATTGATTC
>CAZUAW010000015.1:0-19936 GCA_964618535.1 uncultured Thiotrichales bacterium | reverse complement strand
ATGGCTTTCATGACGTGCTGGATCATGTTTTGGTATCGAGCCATTTTGTAGCGCACTTTGCCCGCGATGGACGAGGTCGCCGCAGTATCGGTAAAGTCGGCACCCTCAGAGTATTCAATGATCACTTAATCAATGCAGATATCGACGACATCACCTCAAAATCAGTCGGCAAGTATTTACACACACGCTCTGATCACGGTCAGGTAACTTTACGCTTGGATTGGTATGAGAAGAAACGTACTCACACCTAGACATGATGTCTAGATCAACCCTATTGCTACACAGTTATCCAAACAAGTTATCGGTGGTACGGTAATTTTTGCTAAACACCAGAGACGCATCACATTTTCTGACAGCTAGTCAGCAGGAAGTTTGAACTATCTGGCATTCGAGCGTGATGCGGTACATTAGAATCATTCTGGAATATTATTACCTGATCAAAATCAGGCACTGGAAATGGAACTAGTATGACACTGATTAATCTCCAATTAGACAGTTTAGGTAAGCGCAGCTAATGGGCGTGTTTGCACAGTATCGCGCAGGGCGGAATGTATCGCGCTGCCTGAATGTAACGGATCTGCTGGATGTAGAGGGTCGCCGCAGCCTGGAGAATTTACGCACGATTGCGGATTCTGCTATCCCCACTTTGTTCACGCGTCTAAAAACAGCGGGTGATGCCGAGCTTCAGCGATTGCGCGAAGTGCTGGTTTATCTGCTCGATGACAAATCGCTAGTTCACTATATCGCCGGTCTGTCTTCTACGGTTCACCCACGAGTGCTGAATACTACCGTTCGCGTACTGGCAACCTCGCGGGCTTATGATGCTAATCATTTACTGCCTTTGTTTGATGATGAAGAAGTAGCAAAGTCAGCCTTGCTGAAGATACTCGAAGCACGTAAGCAAAGCCTCAGTGCTGCGGCATTGTTGCGTAAAGCCTATACCCTGGCACCGAGTCAGCGGGTCGCGCTGTTTAAAATCATCGAGAAAATTGCTGATGACTCGCTAGTTCCAGAACTCATCAATCGCGTCACCGCACAGGATGTCAACACACGCCTCGGCGTGGTACGGCTGCTGAGTCGTTTTAATCTGCATGACACGCGCCAGGCACTATCCGCTCGCCTGAATGATCGCAGTGCCGAAGTGCGTCTGGTTGCTATGCAGGCGCTCACAGAGATGCGCGTCAAGCTAGATATCGACGTACTCTGCCGGTTGTTGCGTGACCGAGATATGAACGTGCAAAACCAGGCCGTCGATTCATTGGTCAAGCTCAATGATCCTGGCACAGTCGTCTATCTGGTCGATCTGTTAAAGGATGAGTCAGAACAAGTTCGCCGTGCAGCGGTCGAAGTGCTCAACGGCATGGAGTATCCCGATGCAGTCGAAGATTTACTCAGTGCGCTCAAAGATGAAGATTGGTGGGTGCGCGCACGTGCCGCTGACGCCTTGGCTAAAATCGGCGGGCGTCGGGTGGTCGAAGCTGTCGTTAAACTGATCCGCAGTGACGATGAGCAAATTCGTCGCGCAGCTATCGAAATATTAAATTCGACTAAGGATGAATCGTCAATGGAGCATTTGATTGCTGCATTAAATGATTCCGATTGGTGGGTACGCGAACGCGCCATTGATGCGCTGGCAACCATCGGCAATAAAGCCGCTGTTCCCGCACTGTTGAAATTAATGCGCTCCGATGAACAAGCCGCCCCCATCGTACTCAAAGCCATGCGTAGCCTGGGCGACGAGCGCCATCTGAAACTAATTTTACCCATGCTCGGCAGCAAAGACGAAAGCACCGTCATGGAAGCCATGTCAACGCTCTCTGAACTGGTAGATGTCGCCAATGCAGAGAAAATATTTAAAGCAATCAAGCGCCGCGCCTATACCGCTGGCGAAGATGTTCGCGCATCGGCAAAAATTGCACTGAAAAGAATCAACGCACGCCTTTCGCGCCGCAAGCAACAAGCCACCGGCAAAAAAGGTGCAGCGAAGAGCGTAGGATCGGTCGGCGGGCATATTAATATTCGCAGCCTCAAAGCCGGCGACAAAATTGGCGAGCGTTATGAGTTTATTCGCCGCGTCGGCAAAGGTGCGTTCAGTACCGTCCTGCTGGTCAAAGATCTGATCGTCGAAGATCAGATTATTCTGAAAATTCTGCACGACAAAATGGTCAGCGAAGAAGCGATGGTGAAACGCTTTATCCGCGAAATTCGCTATGCGCGAAAGATAAATCATATGCATGTCATCCGCATATTTGATTTTGTTTCAATTGAAAATCTCTATGCGATTTCGATGGAATATTTCCCCTCGGTGACATTATCGAGTTTGCTGCAACCGAAAAAACCCTTACCACTCAAACAAGCCATTGATATTGCTGGCACAGTCGCTGCCGGAATTAGCGCGGCACATGATATGCAAGTGGTTCACCGCGATCTCAAGCCCGGCAATATCCTGATTGATAACGAAGGGTTGGTGAAAGTAGTTGATTTTGGTATTGCCCGCGCTGAGAGCGGTGCGTCTGCCGAAACTCAGCTCACCAAAACAGGTATTTTAATTGGCACACCGCGCTATATGGCACCCGAGCAAGTTACCGGCAAACGGCATTTAGATGGACGTTCTGACATATATAGCCTCGGCGTGATCATGTACGAAATGCTCACTGGACAAACCGCGTTTAAAGGCGATGACAACGTGCAGGTGCTGTACAAACACGTGCATGGCGATATCGTGCCAGCACATGAAACAAACCCGAAAATCCCAAAACCTCTTTCACTGATAGTAATGAAAATGATGGCAGTGAATCCTAAGCGGCGCTATCAAACAATGGAAGAAGTTGAGAATGCCTTGCGAGCTTATCGGGTATAGCCGGTACAGAACCAGCCGCAAGTTGCCGTGCGCGGGTTTTCAATTTACAGTGAAGTCTATCTAACTTACTTGTAATCCATGGCTCGACTTGATGCATTTTTAAAACTTGCCCGTGAGCAAGGTTGTTCTGACTTACATTTGGCCGTTGGTTTACCGCCGTTGCTGAGGATGTATGGTGATTTGCTGCCGATTAAATTTCGGGATCTGGATCAGCGCGAGCTAAAATCTTACCTTTCGGAGGTACTAACCCCTTCGCAAAGTAAGCATTTTGAATCCGGTCAGGATTTAGATTTTTCCTACTATTCTCGTGATATTGGTCGTTTTAGAGCCAATTTCTACCACAAGTCCACGGGGCCAGGTGCGGCATTTCGCTATGTGCCTGAACAGCTGCCAACCATCCAGAGCCTAAGTTTGCCACCGATGCTAGAGCGTTTGATGGCTTACAAACAAGGCATGGTTCTGGTAACTGGTTCTACCGGAATGGGTAAATCTACCACGCTGGCAGCTTTGATTAATCACATTAATCAGACTCGTAACCTTAATATTATTAGTCTTGAAGACCCGATTGAGTTTCTACATCGCAGTCAAAAATCACAGGTCATTCAAAGAGAGATAGGTACACATGTGCCGAATTTTGTCAGCGGTTTAAGGGCTGCGTTGCGCGAAGATCCCGATGTTATTTTGGTGGGTGAGCTGCGCGATACAGATTCTATCGACATGGCGATGACCGCAGCGGAAACAGGCCATTTGGTGCTGGCAACTTTGCACACCACATCCGCTGTAAAAACCATCGACCGGATAATTGATTCACTACCGGCTGAACAACGCCAGCAGGGCAAGACGTTTTTATCGCAAAATTTATTAGGTGTCGTTTCACAGGTATTGCTCAAGACAGCTGAAGGACATGGTCGTAAAGCTATTTTTGAAACCATGTCGATGACCCGCGCAATAGCCAGATTATTACTGGAAAATAAAACCCATATGATCCCCTCGCAAATTCAAACTGGGCGGGATAAAGGCATGAAACTGATGGATCAAGCATTGCTCGACGCGGTGGAGTTAGGACAAATTGATCCCAATGAAGCTTGTGAATATGCGCTCGACAAACAGCGTTTTAAGCCCTTTGTTACCGATTCCGGTCTCATTAGCCAACTGGATCAAGAGCCGTGAAACAGATTGATAGATTGTTAGCGGAAACTGTCCGTAAAAAAGGCTCTGATTTGCACTTACTGGCAGGCCAACCACCCAGAATTCGCATCTATGGACAGCTAAAACCATTAACCGGTGAAGCATTATCGGATGCGGAAGTCGGCGAATATCTCAGTGAGATTATGAGCGAATACTCAAGCGAACAATTGAGTAAACATGACGGTGTCGATTTTGCTTATAAATTCGCCAGTATTGCGCGTTTTCGAGTCAATGCATTTCGTCATATTGATGGTTATGGCGCAGTATTTAGAGTTATTCCAAATCACGCTGTTTCTCTGAAAGACCTAGAGCTTCCATCCGTGATCAACGGCTTATGCCGCCATCGTCATGGTCTAATTTTAGTGACAGGTAAAACTGGCTCTGGTAAATCGACCACCCTGGCGGCCATGGTGGATGAAATTAACAAGGTTAGACGCGGACATATCATTACCATCGAAGACCCCATTGAATTTGTCCACGAACGCAAACAATCACTCATTAGTCAGCGAGAAATTGGTCGGCATACTCCCAGCTTTTCTGCAGCGCTACGTTCTGCATTACGCGAAGATCCAGACGTTATTCTGGTTGGTGAAATGCGCGATCTGGAAACGATTAGTCTGGCAGTTACCGCAGCAGAAACCGGAATTTTGGTGCTGGGCACACTGCATACCAATCGTGCAGCGACCACCATGGATCGAATAATCAATGTCTTTCCAGCGAAAAAACAAAGTCAGGTTCGAGCGATGCTATCAACATCATTGCGCGCTGTTGTCACCCAGCAGTTGGTCGAAAAACAGGATGGAGTAGGACAACTGGCAGCAGTCGAAGTACTCATTAACACCCCTGCTGTCGCCAATTTAATCCGCGAAGGAAAAACTGATCAGCTAGAAACTGCGATGCAAAGTGGCGTTAGCCTGGGGATGCAAACGATGGACAGCACCTTGTTGAATATGCTTGAAACAACCATCATTTCTCCCAGAGAAGCCTACGAGAAAGCATTTAAGAAGGACTTGTTTCCAGAATTGGAGGAATGACCTAAGATTAAGCTGGATTGATCTCAGCTTAAGTCTATTTTCCCCCCAAAGCATTTTTAATTTTCTTTAATCTATTCGAATCAGCAATCACAGATTTCTCTGTCTTAGTAAGACAGTATTTTATAAAATTCTTATCGCACTGCTGATGGCTATCATTACTGTTCCCATCAGATAATTTATTGGCAAGGCGTTCGACCTGCCGCGTCATTCTCTGCTCTTTTAATGCAGACGGAGATTCAAGCTCCAGCGCTATTTCCAAATCTAGTAGCAATAGGTCAGAATCATTTTGAGTAGTATTGTTGCCGTCGTTAGCGGGCATGAGCGCCGATTGATACAACGCATCAAATTGTTCTAATAAAGCGACGTCGTTAATATTTTCCAGACCTGACCACAAGCTTTCAAATTCTGCACGGTCTTCGTTCTGCTGAAATTGATCGAGCGCGATTTTTCGCTGATACACTTGCTCGATTAACTGTTTTCGCTGCTCTAGTTTTTTCGCTTGCAGAAAAACTTCGGCTGATTTTTTCGCCTTATTAAATCGGTGATTAAGCTGGGTACCTTCTTTATTGTGGATGTAGCCAATTGCTGCCCAGCGATCCTCAAATTTAGCGGTATCACCCGCTGAGATATTTTTATCTAGAATTTGATCTTCAAATTCTGCACAGAGCTCTTCTTTGGCTTCTACCAGCTTTTGAGACTCTAGGTTTTCCGCTTGTTGTTTTTGTTTTTTACGGTCAAATACAGCATCGGATGCCGCACGAAACTGTTTCCACATTTTGTTTTCATCGCTACGTTTTGCGGTGACTGTGGGCTGCCATTGTTTTTGTAGTTCTCGTGCTTCTTTTATGGCGTCGTTCAAGTCTTCAGATTCAGCGAGTGCCTGGAGTTTTTCGATTAATGCCTGACGCTGGTTTAGATTGATTCTGCGTTCATCCTGCAAATATTTATCGACACTGTCAACCGCAGTATTAAAACGCTTGTAGACCGTATTCCAATCTTTTTTCGAGACTGAGCCAGTATTTCTCCATTGGTTGCGCAGTTGGTGAAAATGTTTATCAATTGCGCGCCAGTCGGGAGATGACCAGTCTGTTTCACTCGCCAAAGATTCGAGTTTGCTACAGATTTGTTTCCGCTGTTTCAGGTGTTGTTGACGCTGCTCGGCTTGTTTAGAAAAATATTCCTTGCATGGCGAATAAGCTTCCGTGCAAGCGGTATCAAATTTTTTCCATAAGCGCTGATGAGAAACCGGATCAATTTTGCCTAAATCTTTCCAACGCTTTCTTAACAATTTAATAGCAGAGGCGCGATCCTCGATGCTCTGCTGCCGATCTTTGAGCACGATAGCCTCATCAATGAGCTCTTCTCTAGCTCGGTCAGTTCCCCAATGTCTCCAACCAGAAAGCTCACGGATTTTTGGATTGATATCCTGTAGCCGTTGCTGAATTTTCTGCCGTTCAGCTTGCGGAAGTTCGCGCTGCTGACGGAGCGCGGACTGAACTTTGTGACTCAGCGCTTCTGCATCGCCAAGTTTATCTGTGGCAAGTGTTGTCTCAATATTATCCAGCCACTGATTAATTTCTGTGAGGCTTTTGGCGGTAATTTGTTCCTGTTTCTCTAGTTTCTTTTCCAATGTGTCGCAAAGTTGAGAAAACTGTTGCTGATATTCTGCGGCGAGTTGTTCGTCTTGCGGCTTGATTTGCTTATCCCAATCTTGTTTTAAACGCTTAATTTGTACAGCGTTAATGGTTTTTTGCTTTTGTAATTGCTCAGCTTTCTGGACACATTTTTCAAGGCTATGGGATTGCCGAGAATTTGACTGTAGTTTTGTAATTTGCCCACGTGCTTGCGTTAGCCCATGATGAAAACGATTAGAAAATTCGATTTCCTGCTTTTCTTCCAGCACGGGTATTTCATCCCAGTCATCAAGTAACGCGTCTAATGTGAGACTGAACTCATCTGCCTCATTGATGGAGACTCTGTGGCGTTTTTTTAGATTAGTGTAAAAGTCTTCAATTAGCTGACATTGAGATGCTTTGGCATCAATAATAGGTTGCAGTGCTTTGCTGTTTCCTATCTGTTGCTCAATGCGCTGCTCTGCATTGGCAGCCGCTAGTTTGAATTGGCTTTGTTCGCTTTGATTAACCTGAACCAGCAGCTCTGTTGTTTGATTGATGATTGTTTGTAAACGAGTCTGGTCACGTTTCCAATGGCCATCGTTACCCAGGGTTGAAAGAATTTTCTTTGTTTTATCGAGCTGGGCATTTAATGCTTTTTGGGCAGCCAGGGATTCAAGATTTCCGCGCAATTTTTTCGAGACGCGTTTATCTTTTTTCCCCAAATGTTTGAGCGTCCGATGAATAATGGCTTCATCATCAAGCAGGGAGGCTGCGGTAAGGCGTACTTCATGGCTACTATCTTCTACAGCTAATTTCGAGAGAACAGTTTTATCACTGACAAGTGCCGCAGCGGCGTTTCTAATATCCGCATCAAATGATTGTGTAGCGAGTTTTTCATTGAGGTTGGTATTGGCCATTCGAGCCAATTGTTGCCCAATTTCCGGCGTGAATGCTGTCAGTGGATTGTTTATTAAAATATTAGATATACGTAGATCAATTTGTAGCTGCAATACATCATTGGCGGTTATTTTAAGCAGGTCTTCGATGCGGTTTAATTTTTTGATTGCCGCAGCTTGTACTGATTGCTCTGGATCATGATTCGCAAGCTCCACCAAGGTTTCTGAACTATTGAGCGAGTCGATGCCAATCATCCGAATTTTCGGATCTTTGTGCTGCCATTTTGGTTTAAGGAAACGACTGAACATTGTTATTTCACTTTCATGCCAGCTACCGCGCCTTCATCGGGATTAAGAATAAATAAATCTTTTCCACCGGGTCCAGCTGCCAACACCATGCCTTCGGAAAGTCCAAAGCGCATTTTTCTGGGAGCGAGATTCGCAACCATCACCGTTAATTTTCCTTCTAAATCTTCTGGCGAATAGGCTGATTTAATACCTGCAAAAACGTTGCGGGATTCACCGCCTAAGTCCAATGTTAACTGAAGTAATTTATCAGCACCTTTGACATGCTCGGCTTTAACAATTTTGGCAATACGTAAATCGACTTTGGCAAATTCTGGAAATTCAATTTCGTCGGCGATAGGATCATCTTTCAACGGACCGGTGACCATCGGTTCCTTGGCTTTTTGAGCTGCATCGCGTTCTTGCTGAGTTTGTTCCAGCATCGCATCGGTTTGTTTTTCATCAATGCGTGTTAGCAACGGCTTGAAGCGGGTAATACCGTGATTGACGAGTGGCGTTTTAATATCGTTCCACTGCCAATTTTCCTGATTAAAAAATGCTTCAGCTTTGGCAGTCGTTTCTGGAAGTACCGGCTTTAAATAAATCATTAATACTCGAAACAAATTGAGTCCGGTTGAACAGATTTCTTGCACCGAATTTTTGGTTTCATCCTGCTTAATTTTCACCCAGGGTTTTTGTTCGTCTATATATTGATTAGCAAGATCCGCAAGCGCCATGATGGTTCTCATCGCCTGGCCAAACTGTCGGCGCTCAAAGTGCGCGGCGATGCTGTCGCTGGCATCGGTAAATTGCTGGTAGAGTGCTTCGTTATCTATCTTTGCTGCCAATTGGCCATCAAAGTTCTTGCTGATAAAACCCGCGCAACGTGAGGCGATGTTTACCAGCTTGCCAACTAGATCTGAATTTACTCGTGCGCGAAAATCTTCGAGGTTGAGATCGATATCATCAATACCCGGCCCCAATTTGGCGGCGAAGTAGTAGCGTAAATATTCAGCGCCTAAATGATCCAGATAGGTGCTGGCTTTGATAAACGTGCCTCGGGATTTGGACATTTTTTGTCCATCTACAGTGAGAAAGCCATGACAATGAACTGCTGTGGGTTTTCGAAAACCTGCGGTTTCCAGCATCGCCGGCCAGAACAAGGTGTGAAAATAGGCGATATCTTTGCCAATAAAGTGATGTAACTCGGCGTCTGAATTCTCATTCCAAAAATCATCAAATTCCAAATTGTTCGCACTACAATAGGCTTTGAATGAGGCCATATAGCCTACAGGTGCATCCAGCCAAACGTAAAAATACTTGTCCTTAGCGCCTGGAATTTCAAACCCCCAGTAAGGCGCATCGCGGGAAATATCCCAGTCAGTTAACCCAGCCTCAAGCCATTCGTCCAGCTTATTGGAAATTTCCGCTTGCACTGCACCGCTACGGGTCCATTCGCGCAGCATATTTTCAAAATCACCGAGCTTGAAAAAATAGTGTTCTGAAGCTTTTTCAACGGGTCTTGTGCCGCTGATAGCAGAGACTGGGGTTTTTAATTCTGTGGGATCGTAAGTTGCGCCGCACACTTCACAGGAATCACCGTATTGATCTTCGGCGTTACATTTGGGGCAGTTGCCACGAATGAATCGATCGGGCAGGAACATTCCCGCTTCTTCATCGTATGCCTGATTGATTGAACGTTTGGCGATATGACCATTTTTCTTCGCCTGCTCATAGATAAACGCGGACAGTTCGCGATTTTCTTCTGAGTGGGTCGAATGATATTGATCAAAGCGAATATTGAATGCCGCAAAATCGGACTGGTGCTCAGCGGAAATTCTTTCGATTAATGCCTGAGGCGTGATCTCTTCCTCACGAGCCTTGAGCATAATAGGCGTGCCATGTGCATCGTCAGCGCAGACATAGATGCACTGATGACCTCTCATGCGTTGAAAACGACTCCAAATATCTGTCTGGATATATTCGACCAGATGCCCTAAATGAATCGGCCCATTGGCGTAGGGCAAGGCGCTGGTAACGAGAATTTTGCGCGGCGCTTCCGACATCATGCTTCCTTTTAAAATGAAGCCGTTAAATTAGCAGATTTTGGTGCCGATGGGGCAAGGAATTTACCGGATTCTTTCAGGAGTATTTGACTCACTCACGCAAGCGAATAGAAAGAAACCAGTACGCAAGTGCCGAGCATCCCAAACCTATTGCAAAGCAAACCAACAAGTTGTCGTGATAAAAATCCTGGTAGCATAAATTTCCTGCGATGCCTCCGACGAATAGGGAAGACCAAATTTTGAATTTCATGGATGTGGCAAGCCATATTTTGATTAGAGCTGCTCATAGGACAGAGGGACACAGACGAAGTTTGGTCGGTCTCAGAAAAAATAATGCAGCGGAGCAGTAACGTGAGCTGACCCTTAAAAAAGTTGTTGTTCGATGATATCGCAAAGGCAATGAATGACCAGTAAGTGTACTTCTTGAATGGTGGCAGTCGAGTCTGCTGGAACTCTGATTTCGACATCATTAGGCTGCATTATTTGAGCCAGTTCGCCGCCATCTTTACCGCTGAGTGCAATCACTGTCAGACCGCGCTGCTGAGCGGTTCTAACCGCATGGTTAATGTTCGCAGAGTTACCGCTGGTGCTGATTGCAAGTAGGCAATCTCCGTTGACGCCAAGCGATTCCAGTTGCCGGGAAAAAACTCGTTCGTAGGAATAGTCATTGGCGATGGAAGTGAGCGTTGAGCTATCGGTGGTCAGAGCAATAGCAGGCAAACCCGGTCGCTCTGATTCAAATCTGTTGAGTAGTTCGGACGAAAAGTGCTGGGCATCTCCGGCTGATCCGCCATTGCCACAGCTGAGAGCCTTGTTGCCCGCGCGCAACGAATCGGTAAGTTTGGTTGCAGCGGCGAGGATCGTTTCTGGCAATGATGTCTGCGCGCGGCGTTTTGCATCGATACTGTCGGTAAAACGTTGCTGAATTCTTTGCAGGTTACTCATCTTTAGAGTCATTATTTAGAACTACCGTCTCATGCCGTGAAGGCGCTTTGTATCCAGTTTATCTGGCTGCTTCCATTAATGGCAACTACGTCAAACCGGCACAGTGCATCAGCATCGTGGGATTGTAAGTAAGCTGCGGCAGTACGAATGAGTTTTTGCTGTTTGCGTGGGTCGACGCTGGCTGCTGCGCCTCCGTATTGTTCAGCGGCGCGGTAGCGGACTTCTACAAATACCAGAGTCGCGCCATGTTGCATGATTAAATCAATTTCGCCATAGCGGGATCGATAGTTTGAAGTGACCGGTTTTAATCCCTGCTTGCGGAGATATTTTAGCGCTTGATTCTCTGCACTGTTTCCACGAATTAAGGTTTTCAATGGGTCGTATTGTGCGGCTAAAAAGAACCAGGCAAAGATTGTGCAACCGGTAAGCCTCGCTCAAATTTTGCCCAACCCATAAGACGATGAACACGATTTCTTTGATCCAAATATAAGTTACCGGAAAGCCCTTCAAGCTGGAGATTAGTTGCCGATCCAGAAGCAAGCTTTGTACCTAGATTAAACGCATCGTAGCCAAAAGCGTATAGACGAGGATGCTGCTGCGCTGTTTCTTCAATGTCGTCAAAGATGGGGAGTTTTTCGTTTTGAGCGTTGAGCGAACCTTTTTTCAGCAACCAGGGTATTTCAGGGAATTGAATGCCATTAAGATCATGGTCTGAGCTGCTATCCTCCGCACCTGAAAAAATATGAGAGGTGGAAAAAACAGGCACGTTACCGAGGAAATGAAATTTCAATAGTGGTTTCAGCAAACGCCCCTGGCTCGGAGTTGCCGCAATAAAGATGGCATCGACTTCAACTTCAACTTGATGCTGGTTTGCTTTTTTAGCATTGACCTTGAACGTTTTTTGAATCACTGAAGATAAATCTTGATTTCTTGGGTTGAATTTCCCTTCTGCGACGACATCAACCCCTAAGCTGAAAGCCTGCTGCTTAAAGGCTTCGGCTACGCGTCTGCCCCAATGTGAATCTGGCGCTAGGACCGCTACGCGGGTGAATTCCATCGAAGCAATCTTTTCAGCAGCACTATGCGCTTCATCTTCTGGCAACAATGCGAATTGGAATAGACCGGGATTGAATAAACTGACTTTGTTACCATAATTGAGTGTGAGTATCGGGACAGTAGTGGTCGAGGCAGTCAGCTGATCAACGCTCTTTTTATCCATCGGGCCAATAATGAGCTGGGCACCTTCAGCGACGGCTTGTTGGTAGAGAGAAACGATGTCATAAGCGGCAGAATCATAAATTTTAATTTCTGGACGCTGCGCAATAGGCACACGGTTCTGAGCATTAAAAATACCCTCGATCATGACATTGGTCACGCCAGCATATTGCCCGCTACGTGGCAGCAAAATGGCAATTTGATCTGCAGTTGTCGAATAGCTGGAAGTGAGCTTTGAACTCAGTTCCGTGGCTATCGTTTGTTGGGCGGGATGCCCGGGGTAGCGTCTCTCCCAACGATGCACAGCAGTGACAAGTTCTGGGCCCACATAGGTTCTTTTAAGTAGCGCGAGTTCCAACCAGCCTTTATCTGTACCGGACTCCGTTTTTGTCAGGCGTTGTTGCAGCTTGTCAGTACTCAAGGTACTGATGTTATTCCAGTAAATGTCATTTGAGGCAAGTTGTGAACTGCCAATTTGAGTATCTGGGGCGTGTCTGCGCGCATTGGTTAACAACCCGGTAATTTGAGTTTTTATTGATGATGAAAGGTTTTTTGTGGGTATTTCGAGCTGTTTCACCACAGCAGGGTAATCACCTGCTTTCTGTGCGATTCTTGCGGCAATCAGACGATAGCGAGCGGTCATCGCTTCATTGAGTTGATTTTCATCCGTACCCTGAACAATGGTTTCTGCCAGCGGGCTATTGCCTGCCATCCATGCCATTTCTGCTGCTTTTACTCTCCAGGGCTCGCCGCTGATAGCAGGCATTTTCTTGGCTGTGAGCAGATACATATCCGCAGCTTGTTGATAATTGCGCTCTAACTCGTAGACTCGTGCCTGCGTAATCGGCGTGTCCGACGGAGAGGGTTTTGGTGCAGCCGCAATGACTGCTCCGCTAGAAAGTAACAGGAAAATCAGTAAGGCTCTTGTACAATTAGGAATACACATCTTGTTATTCTATCGAACCCCAATGGAGCTGTCTTGATGCAATCCCACAAAACGGATACCGGCTGTCTTTTTATCGTTGCAACCCCTATTGGGAATCTGGGAGATTTAAGCGCCAGGGCGATTGAAACACTCAGCAGTGTTGATTTGATTGCGGCGGAAGATACACGTCGAACCGGCGCTTTGCTGACACACCTTGGCATCAAGAAAAAAATGCTTAGCCTACATAGTCACAATGAAGCAAAGCAGCTTGAGCGAGTGATTGCCGAGCTACAGGCAGGCAATGCCATCGCGCTGGTTTCCGATGCGGGTACACCGCTGATCAGCGACCCAGGCTTTCCACTGGTGCGCGAAGCCCGTCGGCAGCAAATATCAGTAGTTCCGATCCCCGGTTCCAGTGCTCTGATTACTGCTTTGTCGGTGGCGGGCTTACCTTGCGAACGGTTTGTTTTTGAAGGATTTTTACCCGCCAAACGCTCGGCACGCCGTCAAAAATTGGAAGCGCTAAATCAGGATCCTAGAACCATGGTGTTTTATGAATCACCGCACCGGATCAGTGCCATGATTGATGATGCGCGTGCAGTGCTTGGATCGAGAAGTGCCTTTATCGCCAGAGAACTGACCAAAATCTACGAGCAAACAATGAGTGGCACACTAGATGCTTGCCAGGAGTGGCTCAATGCATCTGATGATCATCGCAAGGGGGAATTTGTGGTGGTCATAGAAGGACAGCAAGTATCATCCCAAACACCTTACGATGAAACGGTTGTATTGCAGACTTTGCTGGAATACCTCAGCGTGAAAGATGCATCCCATGCTGCCGCCAAAATTCTTGAGCAACCCCGAAAGAAGCTATACCAGCAATTGCTTGAAATTTCGAAACCTTCAGACAGTTAAAATTTGCCTCGTTTTCATGAATAATTTTCAGCTCGGATATTGCATGAATTCACGAGAATCTAGCTTAAGATTTTGCTTTCACAGGGAATTGTTTTGGCGCATCTCGTATCGGTGATTACGGGTAAGTGTACTGCTCCTTTGCATCCTGCAATCGCAGCATTAGTGCATCCCTGCACGTCAAAAGAGTTTCCTGTGGAATCAATAGATAAGCGAGAACTCGTGTAATTCATTCGATATTCGGGCTAGCTGACGGTTAGTAATTTGTGAATAGGTACTCATTGCAGAAGTAACTTGCATTCCTTGCGGCAATTCCTTTCCCATGAAGCAACAAAAGTGTGACCCACGTCTTATGGTTCATCATAGTGATGCGATATTCTAGCTGCTAACACCGACATCTTGGGGATGCAGGTGGCTCGGAGGCCGTCATTAATAGGCAGCACCGTGCAGAAATACCGCGAATCTCATAACAATAATAATAATCAATTCGCTGCATGTTTTCGGATATGCATAGATTAAGGCTTTTTTTGATTTTTTATTACAGGGAGATTCGTTGTGTTTTCTAGCACCAGAGCTAAGTGGTTATCAATTGTATTGCTGATTTTAATTGGCGCATCAATATCAGGTTCATTGTTTGCCAATGAGTCTCATTTTTTTCATATTAAGTCCCAAGCAGACTCTTTCGCATACTTTATCTCACTTGAAACGAGCTTATGGATATTGGGATCTGCGCTACTCGGATTAGCTGGTATTAGACGTTTTAACTGTGATCAATTCCCTGCTGAGTAATCAGCTCAGCTCACAGAATCCACCGTTGTCTTTAAACATCACGTAAAATAGGTGTAAGAACCTCTACTCGGCGAGTATTATTAGGATTGGCGGTCTAAGCTATTTTTCGTTGCTTACAACGATGACTGTGACGTTATCTGATCCACCATTCGAAAGCGCCAAATCGACTAGGTGATCAGCCAGTTCCTGCGGACTCCCAGACGATGAAAGAATCACTCGGATATCTTCATCATCAACCTCATTGGTTAACCCATCACTACAAAGCAATATCTGCTCGCCAGGATTAAATCTTCCACTAACCGAATCTGCTTCGACATCATTTGAGTTATCGACACCAATGGTACGCGTCAGCAAGTTTGAGTAGGGATAAGTGGCGACAGCTTCTTCAGACAACATGCCACCATCTAGAAGGTCTTGAACCATTGAATGGTCTCGCGTCAGCCGCACCAGCAACTTGCCGTTCCACAAATAGGCGCGGCTGTCGCCAATCCAAGCAACCTGATATTGACCCAATCGCACCTGCAAGGTAACTGCTGTCGTCCCCATATCGGGATGCCCGAGCCCACGCTCACCAGCACCGATAACAGCCTGATGCGCTGTCGAGGTTGCGGTGCAAATGTCGGTACCCTGTTCGCAGGATTCAACAATATGCTCAACGGCGACCTGACTAGCGACATCGCCAGCCGCATGCCCACCCATGCCATCGGCAATCAGCCACAGACCGATATCCACGTTGTAACCGTAGCAGTCTTCGTTTTGCTTACGTACGTGGCCGGTGTGGGTGGCGTGACCAAAACTGATGTCGCTCATATCAGCTTTACGCTCTTTAATTGGGTGATTTGCATCGTTAGTAAATTTTGCAGCTTTTTGAATACCGAGTGAGACCGCATTTTACGTCACTCGGTTCTGCATTCCCACACAATACGGTTACGATGCGTGATTGATAAAGTTTGTACGTAGTGAATTGAACTAATAGAGAAAGCTGAACATTTTCCTGCGGTACTGCTCTACCAGCGGATCAGCGCCGAGCATATCAAATATTTTCAGCAAGGTAGTCCTGCCAATATCGTCTTTAAACCCTCGGTCTTTTTGCATGATTTCCAGTAATTGAATCATTGCCGGCTCGTGGTTTCCAGCGGCAACTAATTTATTGGAAAGCTGTAGTTTCGCCTCGAGATCACCTTCAGCAGCTTGCGCTTTTAGGGTTTCTAAATCAGGTAATGATTCAGCGCTTCCGGCAAATTCCAGCCGTGCGAGCAATGCAGCAACTATAGCGGAACCTTGCTCTTCCTTTGGCAAGGTTTTTAAGAGTGTAACTGCCTCTGCGGACTGCCCAACATCTGCCATCAAGGTGGCTAAATCAACAGCAATTTGCACGCGTTCAGGGTCCATTGCATTGGCTTGCTGAAGCAACTTTAAAGCAGCCTCCTGATCATTAACCTGCAACGCCTCAATCGCACGTGCGTGGATTCTGTCAGATTCACGATCAATATGCTGATCGATAAACGCCTGAATCTGACTTTCTGGCAGCGCGCCCATGAACTCGTCCACAGGCTGACCATTTTTAAAGAGCTTTACAGTGGGTAGACTACGGACACCAAACTGCTGCGCTAAATCTTGATTCTGATCGGAATTAATTTTCGCGAGTATAAACAGCCCCTGGCTCTGCTCCGCCATTTTGCTCAAAACCGGCATCAGTGCTTGACAGGGTTGGCACCAGTCAGCCCAGAAATCGACCAGAACCGGTTGCTTCATTGATCCTTCGAGTACCACCGCGGAAAAATTATCAGCAGTTACGTCAATAATAAAAGGTGAGTCAGCCACGGTAGATTCCTGAATAGAAGTTGATTTAGCAAAGTTGGGGTTATTGCGCTGCAAATTCAAGTGAGTAAAAAGAATCTTTAACCCAGCCACTGCTGAACTATGAGTCTCAGGTTCAGTATACAATGCTGTCTACTTAAAGACGTAATCCAAACACTATGGCATCAAGTTACAACGCAGCAGATATCGAAGTCCTTAGCGGACTAGAACCCGTTCGCAAGCGCCCAGGGATGTATACCGATACAAGCTGCCCCAATCACCTCGCTCAAGAGGTCATCGACAATAGCGTTGATGAAGCGATCTCAGGACATGCGAGCGAAATCGATGTCATTCTACACAACGATAATTCACTCTCCGTGGCAGACGATGGTCGCGGCATGCCGATTGATATCCATCCCGAAAAGGGCAGACCAGGCGTGGAAGTGATATTAACGACCCTGCATGCAGGCGGTAAGTTCTCGGATAAGAATTACCAATTTTCCGGCGGTCTGCACGGTGTGGGCGTTTCCGTTGTGAACGCACTTTCCCAGCAGCTCGAACTGTGGGTTAAACGCGATGGCAAAGAACACAACATCAGCTTTCGCGGTGGAGAATTACAATCGGAACTGGAAGTAGTCGGCACCGTTGGGCAAAAGAACACGGGTACCCGATTACGCTTCTGGCCGGATGGAAAGTATTTTGATAACGAAAAATTCTCCCTTGCTCGACTAAAACATATTCTGCGTGCCAAAGCCGTGCTTTGCCCCGGGCTAAAAATGTCTTTTCTCGATGAAGCGACGGGGGAGGCGCTAAATTGGCAATATCAGGATGGCTTGCTCGATTATTTACTCGAAGCGGTAGGTGACGCGACGATGCTACCGGAATCCCCTTTTACCGGAAATTATGCAGCACAGACCGAAGCGCTCGAATGGGCGTTGGTATGGCTGCCAGAGAATGGCGAAAGCGTTGCAGAAAGTTATGTCAATTTAATTCCCACTGCGCAAGGCGGCACTCACGTTAATGGGTTACGGAGCGGCCTGACTGAAGCCGTGCGTGGTTTTTGTGAGGCACGAAATTTACTGCCGCGCGGTATTAAACTCGCGCCCGATGATGTCTGGGATAAAGTCAGTTTTATTCTTTCGACTAAATTACAAGAACCACAGTTCTCTGGACAAACGAAAGAGCGGTTATCCTCACGTGAAGCTGCCGGAATTGTTTCTGGAGCCATTAAAGATGCATTTTCGCTATGGCTAAATCAGCATGTCACCGCCGGTGAAGAAATTGCACAGTTTGCGATTAATAATGCGCAGCAGCGATTACGCGCTGGCAAAAAAGTCGTGCGAAAAAAAGTGACCTCAGGACCCGCATTACCAGGAAAGCTTGCTGACTGTGCATCTCAAGATTTATCCAGAACCGAATTATTTTTAGTAGAAGGCGATTCAGCAGGTGGCTCTGCCAAACAAGCGAGAAGTCGAGAATTTCAGGCGATCATGCCGCTGCGGGGAAAAATATTAAATACCTGGGAAGTGCATGTAGATAGAATTCTTGCCTCGCAGGAAGTCCATGATATTTCAGTAGCTATTGGTATAGAGCCAGACTCAGATGATTTTAAGGATTTACGTTACGGTAAAATTTGTATTCTCGCCGATGCTGATTCTGACGGCGCACATATTGCAACATTGATTTGTGCGTTGTTTCTAAAACATTTCCGTCCTCTGGTTGAGGCGGGACATATTTATGTCGCAATGCCCCCGTTATATCGTATTGATGTGGGTAAACAAAAATATTATGCCCTCGATGAATCTGAACGCGATGCTGTATTAAACCGAATCGAGACTGAAAAGAAAAAAGGCAAAGTCACGGTCACACGATTTAAAGGCTTAGGTGAAATGAATCCACTACAATTAAGAGAAACCACCATGGCACCCGATACGCGCAGACTCATTCAATTAACAATGGATGAAGGCTTTGAAACGACAAAAATTATGGACATGATGTTGGCGAAAAAACGTGCCAGCGATCGCAAAGCCTGGCTGGAAGAAAAAGGCGATTTAGCCGTTGTTTAGGAGATTCTAAAAAATGTCCAAGCTATTTACCCAAACAATCATTGCAGTGGTTTGGGATTTTGATAAAACGCTGATTCCAGGCTATATGCAGCGCCCGTTGTTTGAAAAATATCAAATTGATGAAAAACTGTTTTGGCAAGAAGTCAATGAACTACCAGCACTTTATCAGGGGCGTGGTTGTGAGCAGGTTTCAACAGAGGTCTTCTATCTCAATCATATCCTAGACTATATACGCCAGCAGAAATTCCCCAACCTTTCTAACAAAATTCTCCGCGATCTAGGGGGAAAATTAGAGCTTTACCCAGGGCTACCTGATTTTTTCTCAACGCTGAAAAACGAACTCAATCAAGAAATATTTAAGAGTCACGAAATCACTCTGGAACATTACGTCGTCAGTACCGGATTAACGCAGATGATTAAAGGCAGCGCCATCGCCCCATATCTCGATGGCATTTGGGGCTGTGAATTTCTCGAAGATCTTGATTCTAAAAGCCAGGTACTAACACAGCTAGGATATGTATTGGACAACACCACAAAGACCCGAGCCATTTTTGAAATAAACAAAGGTGCCAATAAACACCCGGAAATTAATGTGAATGCCCGCGTGGCAGAAGAGGATCGACGCATTCCCATTCAGAATATGATTTATATCGCTGATGGCCCCTCAGATGTCCCCGTTTTTTCTGTTGTAAACCACAATGGTGGAAAAACCTACGGTGTCTATAAACAAGGTTCAGACAGCGAGTTTAAACAAGCCAACTCATTACAAGAACAAGGCAGGGTGCAATCTTTTGGCCCGGCAGATTATTCCGCTGAGTCACAAACTACCATGTGGTTAACCAATGCGGTACGGAGCATTGCAGAAAGAATAGTCCGAGACCGTGAAAGAGCATTGGGTGAGAAAGTGGGCGAAGCGCCAAAACATATTAATTAGTCTTCATGAGAGATACGGGCTAGGCGATCGCTTGCCAAAAGCCCTTCAGTCACAGCTCGATGGGCAGATGCTCCCGCATGAAATGCACGAATAGCGATTGCCTCACCAACCAACCGCATATCTTCATTAAAACCCAGATTAATCGCTCGGTATTTAATCAAATTTAAAATAGCTGTTTGTCTTTCTTGCATAAAAACGGCCTCAATATTTCAAGCTCTAATCTTAGTCGCATTAAGCTACTACGGACGTTGAAACTATTGTATGCCGCTTATCTCTAATTTTAGCCAGAATTCAGTCTAATACCTTGTTTTGTGAAGGGCACCTCAGTCATACACTTATTGAGTGAAGATTTAAAGAGGTTTACTTCTAAATTTTAGGTATTGATTATGGATCGGTTTTTTATAC
>CAZUAW010000014.1:2928-20533 GCA_964618535.1 uncultured Thiotrichales bacterium | reverse complement strand
TTAACGAGGCATTACGCGTTAATTGAAGAAGTTATTCTCTAAAATACAGGATTCTTAAAGTTAATTTACTACGATTTTTAGAGCGTCAGTTTGGATCTTGTGAATATGTTGAAACAGTTGCTCTTCATCCTCTTCATGGATATGAGTAAATCTGGCGGCAACATCGTATTCGTGTGACTTGTTTGAAGCGTCGCAGCGAATAATTGTGCTAATCGTGTGAATACGTATTCGGGAAGGAAATAATCGGATGCTTATTTCTACCAGAGAGTTTTCTACAAATTTATTGGAACAGAAAAAACTGATACCCGAAGCGCTTAAATCAACGCTATGTGTTGCTTGCATTGGAAGTGCTTTATCATCTTTGCCGTTGTTGTTCGTAAGTAACTGAAGCCTATTTTCCAGAGTTTCAATATAGGTTACAACATCGGGGAAGCGTCTCTCAATACTCATTAAACTAGGACGGTTTATTTTTTTTTCTTGTACGAATGAGTTCGCCAATCCAGTTTCTTTACGGCGTTGCTCAAACAGTTCTGCAATGTTCGTGGTTGAACTGCTGACCGCTTTTACAGTCATGGCAATCTTGTCCGATACTCGGAAAAACTTTCGGTTATTGGCGTTGCTCATGATAACCCTCTACTTTTGATTTAATATTAGATTCTTACTTTCAATTGCTGCTTCTGAGTCTTCTACGGCCGTGTTGATGTTGATCTCTATGCGGCGATTTTTAGACCGGTTTGCTGAGCTGTTATTGGGAACTAGCGGCTTGGAGGAGGCATGAGCACGCATTTGGATTCTGCTTTGGTCTTTTAAACCATGATGCGTGATGTGGTGTACAACACTCGCAGCGCGAGCGGATGACAGCACCCAGTTAGAAGGATATTGACGTGTGGTTATTGGGATATTGTCTGTGTGTCCCGCAACGACGATATTGCCTGGGCTTTTATTCAAAACTTTGGCGATTTTTGTTAGCACAGGACGGAAGTCTGTATTTAACTTTGCTCGGCCTGAACCGAACGAGCCGCTCTCATTAATACGAATGAGTAAGCGTTCATCTTCAATCGCTATTTCCAGCAAACCATCTTCTATTTCTTTCTTAAGCGTTTCTATCATTCTGGTGACAGTTTCGGCGACATTTTTTGTGGCCGGGTCAATTGAACTAATATCACTTTGAACTGTGTCGATGGTTTCCTGCTTTATGACTTTTATGACTGTTGGTTTAGGGTCACCTGGTGAATACTCCTGAGCAATAATGCTGGTTCCCATCGGAGGCTCAATTGCAGGGATATCTCGTTGCACGCCAAACGCCATTTTTACAGAGCCGGCAACCTGCTTGAATTTTTCAATATCCATTTGAGAAAATGAAAGAAGTAGTACAAAAAAGCACATTAATAGGGACATTAGATCAGCAAATGTCATGACCCAAGCGGGTAATCCTTCTTCACATTCTTCCTGAGGGGGGCATTCTTCAGCCATTGTTTTTTCCCGTTTGATTTGGTGCAGGTTTTATTCGTTTTAAAACTGGTTATTTAATCCTGAGTCCGTATTGCGTACTATTACTTTTTACCTTTCTTACCGTCACTCTCTTCAGGTAAATAGGCCGTTAACATTTGCTTTAAAATACGTGGGTTGGTGCCTTCCTGAATAGCAGCAATAGACTCCAGAATTAGCTTCTTATTTAGCGTTTCGGCTGCGCTAACACCTCTTAACTTTTCTGAAATTGGTAGCCCAATCGCTGTGGCAATAATGGCACCATAGAGTGTTGTTAATAGTGCTACGGCCATAGCCGGCCCGATACTTTTAGGATCATCCATGTTGGCAAGCATTTGTACCAGTCCAATTAGCGTCCCGATCATGCCCATCGCTGGAGCAGAGTCGCCGATTGATTTGAACATCTTTGCGCCGACATTCTCTCGCTCCAGCTGTAAATTAATTTGCTGTACCAACATTTTATGGATGACTTCAGAGGCATGCCCATCGATACACATGCGCACACCTTTCTTCAAAAAAGGATCAGAGATTTTACGTCCTTCCAATGCAAGTAATCCTTCTTTTCTTGCCGTGTCGGCAAGATCTACTGCTTCTTTAATTAAAACGTCTGCTGGCGTAACCTTGTTCATAAAGGCACGCAGCGCAACCTTAAAAGAGCCAAAGAACTGCTTCACAGAAATTTGCATTAATGTAACGGCAAAGGTACCACCAATGACGATTATTAAACTGGGTACACTGATAAAAGTACTGGCGCTACCACCTAAGAAAATGGCTGAAAAAATAACGCCAAAGGCAGCAATAAGTCCAACTAAAGTTGCTAAATCCACGAAGTTCTCCTGTTTATTCTGTGTTTTTTATTGCTCAATCAAAAATCTGTCGGGAGGTTATAAACAACGATGCGTTGTCGCTAGCCGCGCTTGATTGATCCATCAATCGTTGAGTTGATTCTTACTACAGTATGCGAATCTTGTGCCAGAAGAGGCTTAGTTGAGCGTATTTTCTTTCAACGCGATCGCATAGTTAATGCTGTGATGGAGAGCATTCTACTGTGTGGTATAGATGTGAATTCTTACCGTTTGTACCGTCCGACACCGAGAGATTTAGCGGAGAATAATTGCCGCCGCGGTAAAGTTTGTTGCAGCTTTGATCTTATTCAAACCATATAGAGTTGGTTTACTTTTTCACGTTCTTCTATGTCTAGGTTGCCGTGGCTTGAAACCAAAATAGCAGCTTCTGAGCGACTAATGCCCAGCGCCAACTCTAATTGCTCAACGCTTGCCCCTTGTTGAGCCATCTTGATAGCGCTAGAAAGAATAGATTCACTCTGATTTGATGCTGTTTTCAATGAAAAGTCACTACGAATAGATTCAATGGCTTTAGTTTGTAGTTCAGTGCGTTCTTTGGTTTCGCGAATTTCTGTGATTAGAGCGAGAAGTACACGCCGCATGCCGAGCTGATCTTTACGAAACAGGTAGAGAAAATAACCACTGACAAGCAGGCCAGCTATTAATAAAGATACAGTGATGGAGAAAATGGTATACATTATATGAGTACTCCTTTTTTAGTCTGCGGTAGACCATTATTATGAGCCACCTGGTTTTTTGAGAGGTTTCCTAGTAGGTTAAGCATTCGTGAGCTCATCAATTTTGGCGCGTAATCTTGTTACCGCTTGACCATGGATTTGACTGATCCGAGATTCACTCACTTCCAGAACTGCGCCGATTTCTTTGAGATTCATTTCCTCATCATAATAGAGCGACATCACCAGTTTCTCTTTTTCCGGTAATTCGTCAATCGCCTGAACAAGGATATCGTTGAGATCGTGTTCGTGAGCTATTTCTTCAGGCTGGAGTTCGCTTGAGCGAACCTCGCCAAAATCAGAACCATCGAATTCACTAATCTCTTCGGAGCTCAGTAGTTTTGCAGAAGACATTTCATGAGAAATTTGGTGATATTTTTCTAGAGTAATATCCAACTGAGCGGCAATTTCCCTATCGGTTGGTGGACGTTGATTTTTCGCCTGCAACTCGAGAATTGCGGCTGCGACTTCACGCAATTGTTTGGCTGTTGATCTTGGCGTCCAGTCTGACCCACGTACTTCATCAAGCATCGCGCCACGGATACGTGTACCAGCCCAGGTTTCAAATTTAGCGCCTTTGGTGGGGTCAAATGATTTTGAAGCGCTGAGCAGCCCAATGAGTCCGGCTTGAGTTAAATCGTCAAGTTGAACTGAGTCAGGTAGTTTTGCCAACAAGTGCAAAGCGATTTTTTTAACCAGAGGCGCATGTTGTATCAGAATATCTTCTTCACTCTGATATTGAAACGCAGCCAAATTCGAATTCATCATTAATTTAGTTTTACGCCGCAGTGGACTGATTTATTAGTCGCTCAAGAAAAAATTCCATGCCGCCACCGGCGGTTTCAGGCGAGTACCATTGCGAAACTCTTTTGGCGACATCTTTAAATGCGTGTGCAGCAGTACTTTGTGGGAAGCATTTGAGTAGTAGTTTTTGTTGTTGATTGGCTTGGCGAACATATTTATCTTGTGGAATGGCGCCAAGGTATTTAATTTCAACATTTAAAAATTGATCTGTGGTATTTAATAAGCGTTGGTATAGGAGGAATCCATCCGCACTATTATCAACGCGGTTGGTTAATACATGAAAACGTTTGACACCATAATCTTGAGCTAAAACTTTAATCAAGCCATAGCTGTCAGTGAGTGAGGACGGCTCATCATTGACTACTACCAAAACTTCATTTGCTGCCTGGCAAAAATTTAAAACACTTTTATTAATGCCTGCTGCAGTGTCTACAATTAATGTGTCGATATCGCGTTTAAGTTCATTAAATGCATTAATTAAACCGGCGTGTTCGTTTGAGCTTAGCTCTGCCATTTCCTGAATACCAGATCCTGCTGGTACAATTAACAGGCCTTCTGGCCCATCAATAACAACTTCGTCCAGCGTGCATTCACCACGAATTACATGCGAAAGATTGTAGCGTGGGTTTAGTCCCAACAATACATCAATATTTGCAAGTCCCAGGTCTGCATCCAGGAGCATCACCGAACGTTTCATACGTCTGAGTGCAACCCCTAGATTGACCGCTACACTGGTTTTTCCAACCCCTCCTTTACCACTGGTAACAGCGATTGCAAGAGCCGGAGCAGGGTTGGAAAATAAATCTGTAATTTTATTCATTATGGCTGTTGATGATGGTTATGGTTTTGATCGTTTATTTCAGTTCTGGGCGCTGACTGACTACGTGTTTGGCTTCTTAGCGTAGACACTGCTTTTTCTACCAATTGACGCGGGTTGGCTACATGAAGAGAAGAGGTGATTTTAGACTCTTCAGTCCAGTAGGATATTGGTAATTTATTGCTGATAGCACTGCTTAAGAGTTCGCCTAAGTTTGCAGCTTCATCTAATTTTGTCATGATTGCACCAGCAATATCCTGGTGAGAAAATGAAGAAATAATTCGATCCAATATTTGATATTGTGCTGTAGCAGGCATGACTAAATAATGCTGAATATTTGGAATTTGTAATGCCATGGTAGGGATGTTTTTGGCATTCCGTAAATCCTGTTGAGTTAATCCCGCCGTATCAACCAGTACCATTTTTTTATCTTGCATAGCAGAAATCAATTCACGAATTTGATCTTTTTCAGTGGCTCGGAGCACGGGTATGCCGAGCAATCTACCATAGGCCGCAAGCTGCTCATGTGCACCAAAGCGGCTAGTATCGGTACTAATTAAAACGATGTCATCATTGCCGTGTTGTTGCGTAAATTGCAGCGCCAGTTTGGCGATAGTAGTGGTTTTTCCTGCTCCAGCAGGACCAATAAAAACAATGGTGCCACCTTTTTTAAAAATCTTATCACCAGTCACTTTAATTTCTTTTGCCAGTGCTGCCAGCGCATCGCGAGCTGCAAGTTGGGGCGTTGCGTTATCGATGTTTTTCAGTGATGAAACAATTTTTGTCGCCAAATTTTCAGTGAGTCCCAGTTCTGTCATTCTTTGCAGTACCGATGCGCGAGCTGGGCTGCTTTTTGCCCAAAGACCCATATGCATATTACTGAATTGATTTTCCATCATGCCTCGCAAACGAGACAACTCCTCGCGCATAGAACTGATTTGAGGGTCCTCATTTATATCTGCGCTGGGTGCATGATTTTTTGCTGTCCTGAGTGCTGACTTAGCTTTATTGATGGTATTGGTAAAGTTGTTTGTTTTTTCGCCAGCGTTAGAGATTTTTCCTGGCGCAGTAGTATTCCCAGAAATAACAGGCTGTAGAACAGGCGGATCTTGTTTGGTGGCTGCACCCAATCCGGTGTAAGGCGTATCGGCGGTGGGTAAAGAGCCTGAAAAGGCATTCAGTTTTTCGCTTTGAATGAATTCTCCCAATGAAGGAGCTTGTGTCCTATCCTGATCCGCTGATTTGGTTTCTGTCGATTTAGTCTCCACCGATTTAATTTCAGTTTGAACAGTATAGGATTGTTGTGAGTTCGTTTTTTCGCCCACGTATTCGACTACTGGCATGTCGTTTTCACCAAACAACGAGTCATCGTTGCCATCAGCGGCAACAATTTCTATACCATCTGGAACCTGGCGGTTACTCAAAATTAATGCGTCATCACCTAGTGCTTCTTTTACCTTACGCATTGCACTGCGTGAGTCACTTCCAATAAAGCGTTGAATATTCATTTAGTCTTCCTTAACTTAAAATATTTTAGCGTTCTAATTTCTTTGGGGCTAAGCCAATGTGGTTGGCTTTCCGGTATCGCCCTGGCATTCCTTGCACTCATCGTTCTCTATCCATAGAGAGGGCGGCACTTAAGTCTGTCATTCGATCATCCTTGATCCAGGCTGAAAATCCGTTTCCAGCTGATACCGAAAAGCCAGCCATATTGGCCTGACTTCTTGTTTTTTTCTAACTCATCGCCACCCAGACTATGCGGCGGCATGCGCAAGCTCTGCATTTGCTGATGCATTGCCGATACTCGAAATTACCCTGAGCTGCTTGCTGTCCGAAATCTCGTTATACGCCAGCACTTTCAATCGAGGTATTCCCGTGCGTAACATCCTTGCCAGCCATGGTCTCAGTTCCGAAGAAACGAGTAGCACGGATGGCTCGTTGCTTAATTCCTGTTGCTGGCAGGTTTCAACTAGCGATTGGTTGATCCGGTCAGCCAGACTGGGTTCAATAATTAAACCGTTCCCCTGACTGTTATTAAGTGACTGATGCAAAAGTTGTTCCAACTCTGGCGCTAAAGTCATTACCGGTAATTCTTTTTCTAAACCATTGATTTGTTGAGTAATTAGACGACGCAGAGAAACCCTTACAGCAGTCGTTAAAGTGTCGGCATCTTGACTGACGACGGCTTGCTCCGCCATTGTTTCGGCGATCTGACGCATGTCTGTGACCGGTATCCCTTCGTGGAGTAAATTTTGTAAAACCTTGACCACGGTAGCCAACGGCAAGGTTTTTGGCACCAGCTCGTCCACCAGCTTAGGCGTTTTAGCTTTGAGTTTTTCCAGTAGATGTTCCGTCTCTTCGTGTCCGAGTAATTCAGCGGCATGTTCGAGTAGGATTTTATTTAAATGTGTAGCGACAACAGTACTGGCATCGACAACGGTATACCCCTGCATTTGTGCGTGGTCACGTTGCGCCGGTTCTATCCAGAATGCATTCATGCCAAAAGCAGGGTCGGTGGTGGGGATACCCTGCAAAGCGGCAGAGGCGGTGCCTGGATTAATAGCCATATCGCGATCAGGGTGAATTTCTCCTTCGCCCTCAGGAACGCCATGAATCATAATGCGGTATTGTCCTGGCGGTAAATCAAGGTTATCGCGAATATGTACGGGTTGAACTAAAAAGCCAAGATGCTCAGAAAGTTTGCGCCGCACGCCTTTTATTCGAGCAAGAATACTACCTTCCTGTTCACCATCGACCAGTGGAATTAATTTATAACCAATTTCCATGCCCAGTACGTCGGTGGGTTTAACATCGTCCCAATTTAGATCTCGATCTGATAATGGTTCTGCTTTCGGCTCTTCAGTAACGGCATCTACTTGTCCCATATTATTTTTCTGAATTAAATACACACCACCGGCACAAGCGGCAGAAAGCATTAGGAAAACCACATTTGGCATACCAGGAATAATACCGATTAATCCAAGAATAACGCCGGTGACCATTAGTGCTCGAGGATCAGAAAATATCTCTTTAGAAATTTGAGTGCCCATGTCCGCAGAGGTGGATACCCGTGTGACAATGACCGCCGTTGCTGTAGATAATAATAAAGAAGGTAATTGTGCAACCAAACCATCACCAATAGTGAGCAAAGTGTAATTATGTACCGCATCAGAAAAAGCCATACCGTGCTGACCGACGCCAATTGCCAAACCACCGATAACATTAATAAACAGGATTAAAATACCCGCTACGGCATCACCACGAACAAATTTAGAAGCACCATCCATTGAGCCATAAAAATCGGCTTCCATAGAAATCTCCTTTCGCCTTTCTGCGGCTTCCTTTTGAGTGAGTAAACCGGCGTTCATGTCGGCATCCACAGCCATTTGCTTGCCAGGTAAAGCATCTAAGGTAAAACGTGCGCTAACTTCTGAAACACGGCCAGCACCTTTGGTGACAACCACAAAATTGATAATGACGAGAATCGAAAACACCACCAGACCGACGGCATAATTACCGCCAGCAACAAACTCACCAAAAGATTCAATCACCGCACCTGCTGCCGCAGTGCCCGTGTGACCTTCCATTAATACCACCCGGGTAGAGGCGATATTTAAGCCAAGTCGCAATATCGTTGCGGCCAGTAATATGGTAGGGAAAGAGGTGAAATCTAGTGGTCTAAGCGCATAAATTGCAGCCAGAAGCACCACCAAAGACAACGCAATATTGAATGTAAACAATAAATCGAGTGCAAATGGAGGCATTGGCACAACCAGCATTGCCAGCATGATGATGACCAAAAATGGCGCTGCCAGCCCATTTTTAGCCATCTCTTTTAACGTTACGTTTTTATTGGAACTCATAATTCATGCCTTTTATATCTAATTTCCCAAGACGCTTATTCATCGGTCAAATCGCGTATTCATGCTTGATAATTTTCTAAATTCATTCGGTACTTCAAATTCTGTTGGTGCTTGTGCCTGATTACCCGGCAAGTTCTTTAATTGAAAGACATAAGCCAAAATTTTTGCCACGGCAATATACAAGCCTTCCGGAATTGTCTGACCAATTTCACTGGAATAATAAAGTGCTCTTGCCAACGGTGGAGCGGTAAATACTGGAACGTGATGCGCCGCACCAATTTCCCTGATTTTTAGAGCCATGTTATCCACACCGCGTGCGACAACTTTTGGTGCTCCAGTTTTTCCGTCTTCGTATTTTAACGCCACCGCAAAATGGGTTGGGTTGACAATAATGACATTGGCATCGGGTACATCCTGAAGCATTTTCCGTTGTGCTACTTCTCTTTGTAGCGCTCGTATTTTACCTTTAACTTCTGGGTTTCCCTCTGTTTGTTTGTTCTCCTGTTTAACCTCTTGTTTGGTCATTTTTAGTTTCTTTTTGTTATTCCAAAGCTGATAGGGAACATCAAATGTTGCAATTAAAACTAACGAAGCGGTTAAAACAAAAAACTCCAAAAAAAACAGCTGAGAACCGTGAATCAGTCCTTGTTCGATACTTTCTTGACCGAGACCTGCAATATCCTCGCGTAGTGATATGGTCAATAAAATGGCCGCTGCACCAATCAAGCAAAATTTAGCCAGTGCTTTTAGTAATTCGACGATCCCATTAGGACCAAAAACGCGTTTCATACCGGTTAAAGGATTGAGCTTGCTAAATTTAGGTTTCAATGATTTACCACTGAAGTTCCAACCACCTACCAGCAGTGGTCCTACAAAAACAGAGACAAACATAAAAAACAGAAACGGCCCCATTAAATTGAGTGCTGCCATGGTGTTAATTGACAGCATCTCAGTGATCTTTTGGGTATCAAATAACCAGTCTCGTTCCAGCGTTAGGTCGCTGCGAAATAATTTAACCAACTCTTCCGCCATAAAATCACCGGCCATGACAAATCCTAGTGATGCGAAAAACAACGACACCATAGTGTTGAGCTCACGAGAGCGGGCAACCTGACCTTTCTCACGCGCATCTTTGAGTTTTTTCTCTGTTGGTTCTTCGGTTTTATCTTGTCCAGAACTTTCAGCCATGGTTATTTTAAAACCTCTAGCATGACAAGAAATGATTCATCCATCAGTCGTTCAAATACAGATAACATATTGGGCAGCGTAAATATTAATACTGTGAATCCCGCCATCATGGTCATCGGAAAACCGATGGAGAATATATTCATCTGTGGTGCCGAGCGGGTCATTACACCCATGACTAAATTCGCCATTAGTAGTGCGATGATGGCGGGTAGGGCGACTGACAACGCCCCTGCAAACATAATGCTGGAGAATTTAATCAGTTGCCACAGACCATCGGGGCGAATCCCTTCACTGGCAACGGGCAGGTATTCAAAGCTACTCGCCATCGTCGAGATCAATGCCAAGTGTCCGTTTAGGCTAAGAAACAATAAAGTTGCTGTAATAGAAAAGAATTGACTGATTATCGGTACTTGAACACCATTATTGGGATCGACTGCAAGTGAAAAACCGAGTCCCATGGACATGCCTATCGAATGCCCAGCAATATTCATTGCGGCAAAAACCAACGTTAAAATAAATCCCATTACCAGCCCAATAAGCATTTGTTGAGCGGTGATGTAGACGCCAATGGCTGACCAGGGCGCAACTTCTGGTACAGCTTGTTGCAGCGGTAAAACGGATAACGTGACAAGGATTGCAGCGGCAATTTTAATTTGTGCAGGAATTTGTCGCCCACCAATGACGGGAGCGATTGAAAACATCGCTGCGATACGGACAAACGGCCAGAAAAAGCTACCTAGCCAAGCGGTGATTTCGGGAATTGTGAGCGTGATTGGCTGCATGGAGTACTAGGTTTTCGGCTCATCCGATCAATGACGGAATGTCTTTAATCAGGTTGGTGGTGTAAGTCATTAAGCGGCTCAAAATCCAATGCCCGGCGGCAAACAAGACAATCACCAGTCCGAGTAATTTAGGAATAAAACTTAAGGTCATTTCATTGATTTGCGTTGCCGCCTGAAACATACCAATGATTAAACCAATGACCAGCGCCGTACCCAGCATGGGTGCTGCCAGGATTACCGTTATCGTTAATGCATCCTGTCCGATGGTAATGACGGATTCTGGCGTCATTGATAAAAACTCCCTGCCAGTGTGCCAAGCACCAATGCCCAGCCGTCAACCAGAACAAATAACATTAATTTAAATGGCATTGAAATAATCATCGGCGAAAGCATCATCATACCCATCGACATTAAAACACTGGCCACCACCAGATCGACAATTAAAAATGGAATGAAGAGTAAAAATCCTATCTGAAAAGCTGTTTTTAATTCGCTGGTAATGAAAGAGGGTAAAATCACAAACAATGAAACGTCTTTTGGCGACGCTATTTCGCCTTTACCAGAGAGATTCAAAAACATGGAGAGATCATCTTCACGCGTTTGTTTGAGCATAAAATCTTTAACAGGAACCTCTGCATTTTTTAGCGCATCTGTAACGCTAATTTCTTCCGCTAAATAAGGCGAAATAGCATCATCGTAAATTTTCCCAAAGACAGGCTGCATAATGAATAAGGTTAAAAAAAGTGCTAGCCCGATTAAAATTTGAGTTGAGGGAGTTTGTTGCGTGCCGAGTGCGGTACGTAAAATAGCGAGTACTACAATGATTCTTGTGAATGAGGTCATGGTAAGCAGTAGGGTTGGAAGCAGCGTTAACGCTGTCATCAATACCAATGCTTGGATGCTCAGACTATAGGTATCTCCATTGGGGCCTGGCTCAACAGAAACCGCTGGTATGCCCGGTGCTGCCCATAAATCTAATGGGATCAGTAGTAGTACTATCCAGCTAAAACGAATTATTTTGGTAAAGCGTTTCATGATGCTTTACCACCTTTGTTTTTATGTATTTCAGAAGAAAGCTGTTTGGAAAAACTCTTTGAGTTTGTGTCGCTAGATTTTGTATTTTTAATGACATGCAGTTTTTTAATTTCTCCAGGAACAAGCCCTAAAATTAATTGATCATCACCTGCTTGAATCATGACAACGCGTTCTTTAGCTCCCAGAGAAAGCATAGAAACAACTTGTAAATGGTCATTCGGTTTGTGGCCTAACATCCCCATGCCAAAGCGTCGCGTATACCAGGAAAATGCTGCAAGCATGCCAATGATGAGCAACATACTGAGAATCATTTTTATAAAATAGCCAGAGTAGCTATTACCTTTAGCGAGCTGGATGGTAGTATCTTCAGCCAATAAAACCGCTGGAGAATAAAGCACCAGTATTACAAATGAGCGCAGTAACGCCTGTTTTTTAAGTAAAGACATCATGGTTTTCTAGAGGTTTTTTACTCGATCCATTGGATTCACAACATCGGTTAAGCGAATGCCAAATCGGTCATCGACAACGACAGCTTCACCACGTGCAACCAGAGTGCCATTGACTAAAACATCCATTGGCTCATCAGTCATCTTTTGTAGTTCAATTACTGAGCCACTTTTTAAATTCATTAATTCTCTAATGCTGATTCTTGTGCGCCCAAGTTCCATCGCTAGGGTCACGGGTATATCCATGACTACGCCCATATTGTTGGTACCAGGATCCATGTTTAGCGGCTGATTGTCCGCTTGTTCGGTTGTTGCTTCTGGCATTGTTTGATCGTTCATTGGTTTTCCTTATAGCGTTAAAATTATCTATGCACGTACTGCGTCTCTAAAATAGAAGCGCTAAAGTACTTTGGCTGAAATCATTCCGTTAGCAGCCCCAATTACTGCGTTAAATAACGGAATATTTTCAGCATAAAATGTTGCCTGCTGATTTTGTCCCAAAGCGATAAAATCTCCCTGTTTGAATTGAGAGAGCTGCCGTAAGTTAATCGAGGTTTCTGAAATAATTCCCTGAACTTCGACTGATGAATCAACCACCATGCCATTAAACTTTCGGCTCCATTCATCATTCCCTGCGGAAGGTTTATCAATACTCGCTTTAAGCAGAGGTTTAACCGGATCAAGACAGGAATAAGGAATTGCAATGTGAAATTGCCCTTCTCCTTTGACAAATGAGACCTTGAATTTACTGACCACTAATACATCCGATGGATTGGCGGTACTGGTTATTTGTGAACTGATTTCAGCGCGGACAAATTCGGGCGTAATGTCAAACATCGTAGACCAGGCAGAAGCTAAAGATTTAAACGCTGCGCTAATCGCGTGATCGATCAGCCTTTGCTCGGTATGTGTGAAAGGACGATTAGTCGAGTTCTCAGGTTTATTGCCTGCGCCGCCAAAAAAACGATCTACTAATGTAAATACCAGATCCGCATCCAAATGCATCAGAGACGTGCCAGGTAATGGCGCTAATTTAACGCGATTATTGCTGCCACCGTTTTCCAGGCTATGCGTATATTCCTCAAACTTCATCATTGAGAAGTCATCTAATGAAACTTCTGACTTTTGTCTTAAAAGTGTTGTCAATTCGTTGGTAAAAAGTGCAGAAAATCGGTGATTTGCAACTTCTAATAACGGCAAATGCGCTTTTAATTTGTGCGCAGGGTGCTTGAAGTCATAGCGCGAAATACCGCCATCAGGATCAGTAGTATCTACCGATCCATTTTCTTCCGGCACACCTTTAAGCAAAGTGTCCTTCTCATCTTGTGTGAGTATTTCCGCGTCAGACATGTTATTGCATTACAAAGCGAGTGAATAAAACTTCGTCAACACCTGTAGAGCCAAAGCGTTCTTCCATCACAGATTGAATGCTGGCTAATGCTTCACCACGTAATTTTTCTTTAGCGTCAGCAGACTTTAATTCCGAGGCGTTTTGCTCACCAAATAGTGTCAGTAACTTATCCCTGATTACAGGCATGTGTTGTTTAAGCGCAGCAATAACTTCTTCATCCGAGGTAGAGGCTGATACATCTACAGAGAGATATTTGGGTTTGGAGTTAGCACCGAAATTAACAATAAATTCGGGTTCCAGAGGTAAATATTGTACGGCTTCAAAAGGATTTACCTTTTCCTCTTCAACCACCACTTCTTCAGCAGCTCCGCCACCACTGCTAAACATTCCTGTGGCAATTACTGTCACTAGAGCCGATGCTAAGATAAGTACCAGCGCCCCCAATCCAATTACGAGTTTGTTCATTCTAAAATTCCTTTTTTCGGTTTATGACGATCACAACAGCATGGGAAGCAATTGCTGTGCCAAATACTCTAAGAATAAAACCCTCGGTAAATCAGATAGATAAAACTCCACTCCGACGTTAGCGACAGTTTCCTGACGCAGAATGGGGATTGACGAAGATTTAACCTTTCTCGCGTCAGAATTTCGGCAGAAGTGCCATATCCGTCATCTATGGCAGTCGGTCGCACCGTAAAAAAATGCCGGGACGCATCGGCTATACTTGGCATTGATCTCATCGTTAAGGACAAAAAAATGTTCGTGTCTAATTTGGAAATTATTCCTGGCAAGCGAATTGTCAAACATCTCGGTATTGTTCAGGGCAGCACCGTACGAGCCAAGCACGCGGGACGTGATTTTATGGCAGGGCTAAAGAATGTTTTTGGCGGAGAACTCAAGGGTTATACCGAGTTGCTGCAAGAGTCGCGTGATCAATCAATTGCGCGAATGGAGGAGCAGGCACAATCCATTGGCGCAAACGCTGTGATCAACGTGCGTTTTTCAACCTCAAGCGTGACGGCAGGTGCATCAGAGATTTACGTTTACGGCACCGCTGTGGTGCTGGAGTAACTGATGAGTTTTCAAATCGTTGTATTTCTTTTGCTATTAACGGTTGGCTATCTGGTTGGTCGCTCAGTAGAAAAAAAGCATTACAAATCTATTATTTCAAGAGAAAAAATACTCAACGCATTGCCTGCGGTGAACACACGCTTTCCTCCCGCTGGTGAAAAATACCACCAGCAATTAGTCATGGGTAGCGTGGTGATATCTTCAGATTATTTTAAAACATTTGTCGCCGGTCTGAGAAATGTATTCGGTGGTAATGTTTCTGCTTTTGAAACGCTATTGGATCGTGGACGGCGTGAAGCGTTATTGCGTTTAAAAGAGCAAGCGCAGGCGCTCAATGCAGAATTGATTTTTAATGTTAAGTACGAAACCTCGAGTATATCCGGTAAAAAAATGCCCTCGGTCGAAGTGCTAGTTTATGGCACTGCGCTGATTCGATAATGCCGTACGAAAACCCAAAAATACCTGAAGGCATTAACACCAGCAAAGAGCACCCAATAAAAGAATTTGCGTGGCTATTAAGCGGTGCTGCAATTTTACTGCTAATTATCGTCACTTTAATGGGCTGGTTTGGCAGTAGCGTCGCTCGTTTAATTCCCTTTGAAGCCGAGCTAAAACTCAGCCAACAGTTTGATCCACCAGAAAACCCCAATGATGAGGTTTATCTGTATTTAAATGCGTTGCAGCAGAAAATAGCCAAGGCAATGAATTTGGATGACAGCTTTAGAATATTATTACGCTATAACAAAGGCGATACCGTTAACGCCTTTGCAACCATGGGTGGTAATGTCATTTTATATCGAGGCTTATTAAAAGAACTTCCCCACGAAAATGCGCTGGTCATGTTGATGGCGCATGAAATTGCCCACGTACAGCATCGAGATCCAATGGTTGGTCTTGGCCGAGGCGTATTAATCCAAATGGGACTGGCCGCCGTTTTTGGAAAAACCCCTCAGTTGGATAGTGTTTTAGGCCCTGCTGGCATGCTCCAGGCAATGCGCTATTCCAGAAAAATGGAAACTGCAGCAGATGAAGCGGCGCTGAAAGCCGTGGCAAAAATATATGGACATGTGAGTGGTAGTACCGACTTATTTAAAATATTGCACCAGTTAAGGGATGAAAAAGAAGCTAAAGAGCCACCCGAGTTTTTTAGTACCCATCCGTTAGATCAGAACAGGATAAATAGAATAGAAAAGTTAGCGAAGAAAAATCAATGGGCACTAAATGGTTCAACAACGCCGCTACCCGCACTATTTTAATTCGTGCGTCAGAATGGCTGGAAAAGCAGCTCTGATTAGGGTAGCTGCATGAGACTACGGAGAAAGGAAGTGATTTTCTGCTAATCGAACGTAGTGCTTGGCAGAGTAACGGATGTATTCTTGCTCTTGCTCGGTTAACTCACGAATCTTTCGTGCCGGTGAGCCGAGCCATAAGAAGCCACTTTCAAGCTGCATATTAGGTGTTACCAGAGCACCTGCCCCGATCATGGTGGAGGATTTAATCACTGCACCATCCAGGACAATACTGCCCATCCCGATCAAGCATTGAGACTCTACCGTGCAGCCATGCAGGGTGACGTTGTGCCCCACTGTTACGTCATCACCAATGTCGAGTTTTGCGCCTCCTGGCAGGTATTTGCTGTCATGGGAAACATGCAAAATGGAACCGTCCTGAATATTGCTGCGCTTTCCAACGGAAATACTGTTTACGTCGCCTCGTAGCACTGCTTGTGGCCATACCGAAGCATCTGCGCCTAATGTGACTTGACCAATAATCGTTGCCTGCGGATCAATGAAGGCTGCTCGCTCTACATCAGGGCTCCATTGCTCATAATCTCGAATCATCGGCTTGACCTACTCCTATCTAAAAGACGTTAGTGCAGAATTTTAGTATGCTCTTTCAGCTCAGAAGATTAAACATTAATCACCACTGCCACTTTCTAATGAATACAGTCCCACATCAAATTAGCTTTTTGGATCGGATCGAGGCGTATGCTCGACTGGTTAGGCTGGATAAACCCATCGGCATTTTATTACTGCTGTGGCCGACTTTGTGGGCGCTGTGGATTGCAGCAAAAGGTATTCCTGATCTGCATATTCTCGGCGTTTTTGTTGCTGGCGTAGTCGTGATGCGTTCTGCCGGTTGTGCGATTAATGATTATGCCGATCGACACATTGATCCTTTGGTAGAGCGAACTCGCCTGCGTCCGTTGGCAACAGGCATTATTTCCCCCAAAGAAGCGCTGGTCGTATTCATTGTTCTTGCTTTAATTGCACTGGGGCTGGTGTTTTCTTTAAACCCCCTCACCCGCTGGATGTCTGTTGCAGCGGTGGTGCTCGCTGCCAGCTATCCATTTATGAAACGCTTTCATCATTTGCCTCAAGTGAATTTGGGCGTTGCGTTTGCCTGGGCTGTGCCGATGGCTTTTACTGCTGTCACTTCATCCCTCCCTGGCAGAAGTGGATGGCTGATTTTCCTTGCCTTTGTGATCTGGACGGTCGCCTTTGACACCATGTACGCGATGGTCGATCGGGAAGATGATTTAAAGATTGGCGTGAAATCTACGGCGATCCTGTTTGGTGATGCGGATAAGATGATCATTGCGACGCTGCAAATTTTGATGCTACTAACGCTGATCTTTATCGGCCGGATCGAAGAATTTCACTGGCCTTATTTTGTAGCATTAGCGATTGCCTCCATCATGGGGCTTTACCAACAATTTTTAATCCGGCAACGCCAGCGTGCGGACTGCCTGAGAGCGTTTTTGAACAACAATTATCTGGGACTGGTCGTTTTTCTCGGCATTGCTGCTGAATATTACGGGCAGCAATAACGAAATGAACCGACAAAGGGTTTGACCTTGTCAGACCACGTCGGTAAGATTCGTCCTCTTTTTTTCCACGGTTTTAGCGGAGAGTGACATGTACGCGGTAATCGCTACAGGCGGCAAACAATACAGAGTATCCGAAGGCGATGTGATTCGCATAGAAAAGCTGGGGGTCGAAGATGGCGACTCAGTGGTATTCGACAAGGTTCTACTCGTTACTGATGGCGACGATGTGAATGTCGGCACACCTTATATAGAGGGTGGCAATGTCAGCGGAACGGTTCAGTCCAACGGACGCGCCAAGAAAGTGGAGATTATTAAGTTCCGCCGTCGCAAACATCACCGTAAGCAAATGGG
>CAZUAW010000014.1:0-2828 GCA_964618535.1 uncultured Thiotrichales bacterium | reverse complement strand
CCAAGATCGCTTCAACTCTGACAACTGCCGGCATTGGTGACTTTGCTGCATTGGCTGATGCTGATGTAGACAAGGTTAAAGAAATTCTTGCTGCTGCCAAGCCCAGCCTAGCTTCTCATGACCCGGCAGCCTGGGGTCAGCAAGCTGAAATGGCTCGCGATGGTAAATGGGATGAGCTGAAAAAATGGCAAGACGAGCTGGACGGCGGCAAAGTCGTTTAAGCACGGTAAACACAAACAAATTTAGAGGAACTTCGAAATGGCACATAAAAAAGCAGGCGGTAGTACCCGTAACGGTCGCGATTCACAATCGAAACGACTCGGCGTAAAACGTTTTGGCGGAGAATTGGTTAACGCAGGCAGCATCATTGTTCGTCAGCGTGGTACCAAATACCATCCTGGAGAGAATGTCGGTTGTGGTAAGGATTACACCCTCTTCGCAAAAATGGATGGCACCGTAAAATTCCAGATCAAAGGCTTAAAGAAACGCCAATACGTCAGCATCGAGCCAATCGCAGGTTAGCATCAATTCTCACGTATAATGGAGCCCCGCAGTGCGGGGCTTTTTTGTTTTTGTAGAACTCTTTTTTGTAGAGACTTGTTATGAGATTCATAGACGAAGCCACCATCAAAGTCAGTGCCGGATTCGGCGGGCATGGCTGCGTCAGCTTCCGACGTGAGAAATACATCGAATTTGGCGGCCCCGACGGTGGAGATGGCGGCGATGGCGGCAGCATCTACCTGATTGCCGATCAAAATCTGAATACGCTGTCTGATTTTCGGACTTCCCGACAATTTAAGGGCGAGCGCGGCACTGGCGGCTCAGGACGCAATTGCACCGGCAGAAGTGGTGAAGATCTGGATATTCCCGTGCCTGTTGGCACCATTGTCTACGATCACGAAACCGATGAAGAAATTGGCGAGCTGATCGAAATTGGCGAACGATTGTTGGTCGCAAAAGGTGGCTTTCATGGTCTCGGCAATACGCGTTACAAAAGCTCTACCAATCGCGCGCCCCGACAATTTTCCAAAGGTAGCGAAGGCGATATACGTGAGCTGCGGCTGGAACTTAAACTGCTAGCAGATGTAGGCTTACTCGGCTTCCCGAATGCAGGTAAATCAACATTAATCAGCCGGGTTTCCTCCGCCAAACCGAAGATCGCTGACTACCCTTTTACCACGCTGCACCCCAATCTTGGCGTAGTCAGCCCCACGCCACACAACAGTTTTGTCATTGCAGATATACCCGGGTTAATAGAAGGTGCCTCAGAAGGTGTGGGGCTGGGCATCCAGTTTCTTAAGCACTTATCCCGCACTCGATTGTTATTGCATCTGGTGGATATCATGCCACTTGACTCAGATATTGATCCCGTTTCATCCGTACGCGCACTGGAAAAAGAACTGCAAAAATACGACGAAGCATTGGCCGACAAACCCCGCTGGCTAGTGATCAACAAAACCGATTTGCTGGCAGAGGATGAACAACAGGCGGCAATAGATTCTATCGTCACCGGACTCAACTGGGATGCACCGGTCTTTGCCGTATCAGCAGTGAGCGGAGATGGGCTCAAACAGTTGACTAACGATATTATGGGTTATTTCGAAGAACTGGAATCGTAAACTAGTGTCTGAATTATATGATACTTAAAAATATTGCCACAGCTAACTGCTTGATGACTCACTGGCTTATCAAACTTATGCTGTCGGAGTACTAATGGACACAACATTCGGCCAGGCAAAACGATGGGTGATTAAAATCGGCAGCGCGCTGATCACTGATGATGGCCGCGGTCTAAACCACCAAGCACTGCAAAACTGGGCAGATCAAATTGCCACCTTGCGCCAACAAGGCAAGGAAATTGTCCTGGTCTCATCCGGTGCTGTTGCCGAAGGCATGAGCCGTCTTAAATGGAATCAACGCCCCAAAGCGATTCACGAGCTTCAGGCTGCCGCTGCCGTCGGTCAGATGGGGTTGATCCGCGCCTACGAAAGCTGCTTTCAAGCGCACGGCCTATTGAGCGCACAAATCCTGCTGACACACGATGACCTGAGCAACCGCCGCCGCTATTTAAACGCACGCAGTTCTCTACGAACCCTGCTAAAACTCGGCGTAATTCCGGTAGTCAACGAAAACGATACTGTTTCTATCGACGAAATTCGCTTTGGTGATAACGACACACTCGCCGCGCTGGTCGCCAATCTGATTGATGCCGACGCCTTAATGCTGCTCACCGATCAAGACGGGTTATACGACAAAGACCCACGCCAAAACGATGGTGCAGCACTGATCCCACAGGCAGACTCTGACGATGAAGCGCTATTGGATTTTGCTGGTGAGTCGGCCTCCCAACTCAGCCTTGGCGGCATGCGCACCAAAGTACTCGCAGCCCGCCGGGCGGCTCGATCAGGCACACATACGGTGATCGCAGCCGGAAGAGAACCTCAAATCATCACCCGCATTTGCAATGGCGAACACCTCGGCACTCGCCTGGTTGCCGAACAGAAACCCGTTGCCGCACGCAAACAGTGGATCGCCGGTCACATGAAAATCCGAGGCCGTCTGGTGCTCGATCAAGGCGCGATTACCGCGCTCAAACAGAATGGCCGAAGCCTGCTCCCTGTCGGCGTAATCTCAGCACACGGCGACTTCACTCGCGGCGATTTTGTGGAATGTGTCGATGAAAATGACAAGCCGATTGCCAGCGGCTTAATCAATTATGAGCTAGCAGAAGTGCAAAAAATCTGCGGCAAACCCAGCCATGAGATCGAATCAGCATTGGGATATATTGATGAATCTGAATTGATTCATCGAGACAATCTGGTTTTAGC
>CAZUAW010000013.1:0-20877 GCA_964618535.1 uncultured Thiotrichales bacterium | reverse complement strand
TAAACCAGTCTGACGTAGTAGCCGCCTTTTTCGCAGGCTACTTGTCCGTTGAGTTCCATGATTAATAATGTTGAAGAAACTTCTTCGGCGGCCAGTCCGGTTCTGGTGATGATGGTGTCGATCGCTGTTGGTTCGAAATCTACCGCTTCAAGCAGGTTTTGTTCTTGTGGGTTCGGTTCCAAGCTGTCTTCTGATACTTTTTCTGGCGAGGTGCTAACCTTAGGGAGCTGAAAGTGGCTAAGCAAGGGTCCAAGGTCTTCCAGAATATCTTCAGCGGTTTCAACGAGTTTAGCACCCTGGCGGATGAGCTGGTGGCAGCCGCGAGCCAGCGGGTTGTGGATGGAGCCGGGAATTGCGAACAGTTCTCGGCCTTGTGACAGTGCGCATCGTGCCGTAATTAATGAGCCGCTTTTCAGTGCGCCTTCAACCACCAGAGTACCGAGGCACAGACCGCTGACAATGCGATTACGCCGAGGAAAATTGCTGGCGAGCGGCGGTGTGCCGATAGGAAGCTCAGAAACAATAACGCCTTGTTCAACAATTCGTCTGGCGAGGTTTTGATGTTTCGCTGGGTAGACTTGATCGAGTCCTGTTGCGGCAACTGCAATGGTCAATCCATTGGCTTTTAGCGCGGCTTCATGCGCTGCACCATCAACGCCTATCGCTAATCCACTCGTTATGCCTAATCCCTGAGTGGCTAAATGTTCAGCGAAAGCTGCGGTATTCGCTAGACCGGCACTACTGGGATTGCGGCTGCCAACGATCGCAAGCTGTGGGTGATTGAGCATGCTTAGGTCACCGTAAACATAGAGCAAAGGTGGTGGAGGATCGATATGGGTTAGCAGCGCTGGATACTCAGGGTCTTCCAGTGTGATGATATGGTGGTTGTCCGCTTCCAGCCATTTTAAATCTGCTGAAATATCAACATCGCGTTGCGCAAGCGAGGGAACCCTATTAACTGAAATGCCAGCACGTTGCCAGTCGTGAGTTGAGGCGTTGAGTATGTCAGCAGGGTTGCTGTAAGCGCTGACGAGTTTTTCAACACTTCTGGCGCCAATGCCAGGAAGCTTGATGAGCCTCAGCCAGTTTTCCAGCTGATCGGATGTTGTCACGGGTTAGTACCGCTAGGGCGCGGTAACCAAATCGCCCTGCCGAATCGTCCGTGTAGATTTCATAATCAGTGCATAGCTGATTTTTTCGAAAGTTCGAAAGACCATCGCGATACCCGTTTTCTCATTAGGTAGCGTCACTTCTCTGGATTGATCTTGGCGACGGTAGTGGTCTCGGATCATTCGGCCTTTTTGCTGAACCGCAAAGACGTGACCAGGTTCGACGGCATCACGTTTGCCTAAATTAATCGCAATGATTTGATATTGAGCAACCTGACTGAGCGCATCAAAAATCGAGATTATTTGTCCTTGCGTAGAAGCATTAGCGGGATGAGGCCAGAAGTGGATGCCTGTTGCGCCATGGTCTTGCGGCAATAAACGGTCTCCACGTAAAATTTCTCTGCTTGTGTCAATCAGTCTGACGGTAGCTGGCTCCCCATCACGCTCGACAACAGCATCACCCGCGTAGATTGCTTCGAAACCCAGCAATTCGTTGGTGGTAGGGTCGAGCATTTTTTGGCCGGGTCGGAATACGCTGTATTTTGTACTCAGTCGCTTGTCTTCTAAGTTCCGCACATAGACCTTGTCATTGGCACCAAAAATGAGACGATTCTCATCTGAATCGAGAATGTGCGCTGCTAATTTAAGCTGCTCTTCAGAGACGATTTGAGGCCGAATCAGAAAAGGTCGAATTGTGTCGATGGGAATTCCGTAGTTATCAGCAGTTAACTCGGTGCTGCGGACACGGGGAGATAATCTACCATTCCCGCCACTAACCATGGGTTGATTAATACTCAGGCGAGGTTGCCCGTTGACGTAATAGAGTGAGATCACATCGCCAGGGTAAATTAAGTGAGGGTTTTTAATCTCAGGGTTCACCTGCCAAATTTCTGGCCAGTACCACGGGTCTTGCAGAAAGCGTGCTGAGATATCCCATAAGGTATCGCCTTTTTTCACGATATACTGATCGGGTGCATCAGCAACCATCTCAAGGCTGTTTTGGGGTTGCTCAAAGACCACTTCGGTTTCCGCAGCCGCAGATGACTGAGGACGATTGGGAACAGGCGATTGTGTCAGAGGTGGATCGCTGAAGGTTGGTTGCTGGGTGCTTTTTTTAGGTCCTAAGCTGCACCCAGAAAGTATCGCTATACTGATCAAGCCGGCAATGAGCGTCAGGGCTGACGGCCTTTTGAGGTTTATTTCACCCTTTAGGGTAATGCGATATGGTTTCAAGTCAGCATTCAAATCAAGAGTTTGCGCCATGTGAGTTCTTCCAACGTCCGTATAATAGTGTGTTTTGGATATCCACAATTGGGATTTTCCCGTGTAGACTACACATAATCTTAACAAAAAGTCTCGTATTACTTCACGAGAAACCAGTAAACCCGCATGGCACAACTTGAGATCTTACGTTTTCCCGACCCACGGTTAAGAAAACGAGCTAAACCTGTTGATTCTGTTGATGAAACGATCCGTTCGCTCGTCGATAATATGTTCGAAACAATGTATGCGGCTCCTGGTATTGGTCTGGCGGCATCGCAGGTCAATGTTCGTCAACGGGTGATTGTTCTGGATGTGTCCGAATCCAAGGATGATCCGCTCTGCCTGATTAACCCTGAAATCGTATCCAGTGAAGGTGAAGAAGAGATGGAGGAAGGCTGTCTTTCTGTGCCTGGTCAGTTTGATACTGTGCGCCGTGCAGAGTCCGTCAAAGTTGAGTTTTTGAATCGAGATGGGAAAGCCAAAATCCTAGAAGCGGATGGTTTACTCGCAGTGTGTATTCAGCACGAAATTGATCACCTTAACGGCAAATTATTTGTCGATTACCTATCCCCATTAAAGCGCAACCGCATCCGCAAAAAATTGGAAAAAGAAGTCCGGCAAGCACCGGCTAAAGCTTCTGCCTCCGGCGTAGTTGTGTAGTTAGCGCCAAGCTGATGAAACTCGTCTATGCAGGCACGCCTGATTTTGCAGTGCCTCCGCTTGAAGCGCTGATTAATAGCGAACATCACGTCGCCGCAGTCTATTCCCAACCCGATCGCCCGGCAGGCAGAGGTAAAAAACTACGTGCCAGCCCGGTTAAGCAGGCCGCGCTACAGGCAGATTTGCCAGTCGTGCAGCCGCAGACATTTAGAGATCAAACAGCCCAGCACGCATTGGCGCAGTTACAGCCTGATTTAATGATTGTCGCAGCTTACGGGTTAATTCTTCCTCCAGAAGTGCTTACCATTCCGACCTATGGCTGCATCAATATTCACGCCTCGTTGTTGCCGCGATGGCGTGGTGCTGCGCCTATTCAGCGCGCCATTCTGGCAGCCGATGAAGTCACCGGAATCACCATTATGCAGATGGCAAAAGGGCTGGATACGGGTGACATGCTGCTCTGCGAAGAAACCGTCATCGAACCGAGTGATACCGGTAGCAGCTTGCATGACCGACTCGCGCAACTCGGTGCTTCCAGCCTGATGACTGTGCTGGATCAACTTGAATCTGGTCAATTAACAGCCACTGCTCAAGATGACGCTTTGTCCACCTACGCCAGCAAGATCGACAAACAGGAGTCTAATATTGACTGGCAGGCATCAGCAGCAGAGATTGGTTGTCAGGTTCGAGCTTTCAACGCCTGGCCAGTTGCGCAGACAAAATGTTCGATGGGTATGTTGAGGATTTGGCAGGCAACGCCGCAGCCTCATGAGCGTTCAGCAGCGCCTGGCACTGTTCTCACAGAGGATAAAAAACAGGGGGTATTGGTGCAGACAGGAAAGGATGCAATCTGGTTGAACACCATTCAGCTACCCGGTAAAAAACCGATTTCCACTCGTGATTTCCTCAATGGACGTTCTTTGGCGGGAGAGGTGCTGGGTTGAAATGGATGCGCGATTAATTGCAGCCAAAGTGCTCGGTGCAGTACGTCAGGGAGGTTCGCTGGACAGAGAGCTGCCGCGCCTTGCGGGTGATCTGGCCGATGAAACCCGTGCCACGGTTCAGGCGCTGGTATATGGGGCGTTACGGCAGTTCGAACTTATTGATTGGTTACTGCGAAAACTGGTTCGTAAGCCGATGAAGAAAAAAGATACCGTGGTCGAAGATTTGCTGCGCATTGCTTTGTTTGAACTGCTCGATGAGGTGACACCAGATTACGCGATTGTGAATAGCGCGGTTAAACTGGCACGTAAACAGCGGAGCTGGAGTGCCGGATTAGTGAATGGCAGTTTGCGACGTTTTCAGCGCGAGCGAGATCAGCTTCTTGCAGATGCGCACAATCAAGCTGTCTCTCGATGGCTCTTGCCAGAGTGGTTGTTAAAAACACTTCGCAACGATTGGCCAGAGCAATGGCAATCAATGGCGAGCGCGCTAGCCAAACCAGCGCCGATGACGCTACGAGTAAAATTGTCAGAAGTCTCAATTGATGAATATATAAAGAAAAATCAGTCGCTTGGAATCAAAGGTGTCGCTCATCAGGCGGTAAAGTCTGCTATTGTCTTGAGCAAGCCGGTGTCTGTGCTTGAACTCCCAGGCTTCGAACAAGGGCATGTGACCGTTCAGGATGCTGCCGCGCAACTGGCCGCTCCACTGCTCGATCCGCAAGCAGGCGAACGTGTGCTGGATGCTTGCGCTGCACCGGGCGGCAAAACGACCCATCTTTGGGAATATGCGCAAGGCCAAATTGAGATGACAGCGCTGGAAATATCCCTAGCACGCATCAGCAATCTGGAGGAAAACCTGTTACGCGCTCTGTGTCGATGCGAGGTGAAACAGGCAGACGCTGCTGATCTGGATAGCTGGTGGGATGGTCAATTATTCGACCGAATTTTGCTGGATGCGCCCTGCACGGCGACTGGGGTAATTCGTCGTCATCCCGATATAAAATTGCATCGCCGACCGTCGGATGTGGAGCAAACAGTCGCCAAGCAACGTATGCTATTGCAGCGTTTGTGGCAAACACTGGCACCAGGCGGTACTTTGTTATACGCCACTTGCTCCCTGCTGGCAGCCGAAAATAGTGATCAGATCACCGAGTTTTTGAGCGCAACCGAAGATGCGGTTGAGTCTCCAATCGAGGCAGATTGGGGAGTAGGGTGTCACGTTGGCAGGCAAATCCTTCCAGGCGAGCAAACGATGGACGGGTTTTATTACGTACGTTTAAAGAAAGAAACCACATGAGCACATGACCTCCTCGACCCAGCAATATCAACCGACTCTCGCCAAAGGCTTCGCAAAAAGTCTGATAGGCGTGTTGATGTTGCTATGTGTGAGCCTGCCAGCCTGGAGTGCTGAGTTTAAAATTGAATCGGTCGACAGTGAGTTGCGTGACGGGGTTTATCATCTCGATGCGCGTTTTGATCTACAGTTTTCAAAGGCCATGCAATCGGCACTGCTAAATGGCGTGACGCTTGTGATTGGCGCGCAGATTGAGTTAAAACGCCCAAGGCGTTACTGGATGGATGAGGATATCGCGACCTTGGAACAACGCTATTCGATTAACTATCATCTGCTCTCACGCCAGTATTTGGTAACGGATCTAAATACCGAAATCCAGCGAAACTTTCACAGTTTTGATGCGGCTGTAGACTTCCTCAATAGTGGTAGAGAATTGCCTAGTATCAACGCTGGATTTTTAGATCCTGATTTAGCTTATCTTGCCTATATACGGGTCTATTTGGTGCGTAGTGAGTTGCCATTGGCGCTCAAGGCTAAAGCCTATTCTTTGCGTAGCTGGAAAGCTGCCAGTCCCTGGTCGTTATGGCAAATTCAATAGTTCGCTTGTACGCATATTTGAGTCAACCCCTTGTTCAGTAATCGCATCAACCGCCCTTGGCTATCGGTAGCACTACTTACGGGGCTATTTTTGCTGATCGCGTATTCGCTGTATTTAATGGGCTATGCGGCGCAAAAGTCTGATCGCTTTAGTGATTATTATGTCTGGCTGTTGCTGTTCAATATCGCGTTGCTGGCAGTGTTGGCAATTGCGATTATTTACCGCTTTGCTGGAATCTTCCGCGATCTGGTTACGCGTGCAGAAGGCGCAAGACTTACCTGGCGATTGGTCATGATGTTTGTGTTTGCATCACTCATCCCTGTGATATTGGTATGGGCGTTTTCAGTGAAATTTTTAACCAGCGGAATTGATCGCTGGTTCGATGTGAATATCGAAGAAGCATTGAGTGATGCGCTTGTGTTGAGCCAGCACTCACTGGATGCTCAGATGCAATCCTATCGGCAAAAAACAGAACGGGTCGCAGCTCAAACAACCGCGTTTTCGGACATGATGGCGAGTTTAGAACTGAATCAGCATCGACAGCAAATGGGTGCTGCTGAACTGACATTGTTTGGCGCTAGTCACAAAATTATTGCCACAAGTTCTGATGCGGGTGCTTTTTCTGTCCCCAAGTTTCCTGGTGAACACATGCTGGTGCAATTGAGTAATTATCAAAGTTACGTTGGGCTAGAGCCAGACGCTGATGGTAGTCTCAATGTACGAGTGGTTTCACGTGTGCCTAAAGTCATGTCGAACACTGGGCAGCGACTGCTGTCTGCACAGTTTCAATTGCCACGGCATCTCAGTACCTTGGCGCAAAATGTGCAAAATGCCTATGCCGAATATAAAACCCATGAATTTCTACGCCAGCCCCTAAAACAGAGTTTTCGGCTTACCTTGTCATTGGTGCTGCTGCTGAGTACCTTATTTGCGCTTTGGGCTGCGTTATTTATGGCAAGACGTTTGCTGGAGCCCATATATGAATTAGCGCGGGCAACACGCTCCGTTGCCGATGGGGATTATAAAAGTCGACTGCCCGTCGTGCATCATGATGAGCTGGGTTTTTTGGTGGGTTCATTTAACGATATGACTCAACGTATCCATCAGGCGCGTGACGCCGCAGCATTGAGCCAAGATCAGCTGGAAGGGCAGCGCAGTTACCTGCAAACCGTGTTAGGTCATTTATCAAGTGGCGTGCTGACGCTCGATGATCAGCTGCATATTCGTACCGCAAATGATGCCGTTAACGCGTTGCTGGACATGGATCAGCCGCTCGAAAATTTCGCCAATACGCATTTAGCTGATGTAGCGCGTAGCCATACCACGCTGCAGGCTTTTTATGATCAGTTACTGCCTGAGTTTCTCGAGGCAGGGAAGGAATGGAGTAAAGAGGTTCGCTTGTTCTCTGATTTTGGCAGAAAAATCCTCATGTGCCACGGTATTCCGTTACCGGGTTCCGTTGACGATGCGATGGGGCAGGCCATTGTAATCGATGACATTACCAAAATGGTCAAGGCACAACGTGACGCTGCGTGGTCAGAAGTCGCACGCCGGTTGGCACACGAAATCAAGAATCCGCTAACGCCGATCCAATTGTCCGCAGAGCGCATGGCGCACAAATTAAAAAATCAGCTGCATCCAGCGGAGCAGAAGGTACTAGAGCGCTCAACTCAAACCATCATTAAGCAAGTTGACGCGATGAAGGATATGGTGAATGCATTTCGTGACTATGCCAGTGCGCCTCCAGCAAGTTATGCCTCGATGGATCTCAATCAATTAATCAATGAAGTTGCAGATTTGTATGTTGGGATTCGAGCTGAGGTGAAAATTGAGCGGCAGTTGAGTACCGATTTACCGAATTTATTTGCGGACGTTTCTCGCCTCAGGCAGGTGTTACATAACTTGATTAGCAACGCGATAGATGCGATTGGAGATCACTCAGGGCAGATACAGATCGTCACAGATTATGTCGAAACGGGTGCGACACATTGCGCCGAATTGCGCGTGCGAGATTCCGGAGTGGGTATCGCTGAAGACTTGCTGGAGCAGTTATTTGAACCCTACGTCACCAGTAAACCGAAGGGTACCGGATTAGGATTGGCGATTGTTGCTAAAATTATCGAAGAACATGGCGGTATGGTTTCGGCAGCGAATCTGGCAGAGGGTGGGGCGGAAATTACGATCCGATTGCCCGATAAATCCATCATGGATGATACTTTAAAATCGGTTTAGCCCAGAAAATACATGAATTCACGTGATTATCGCGCAGGTTAAACTCGTGTAATTCAAGCAATCTCTGGGTTAGATCCCTTTAAATGCGGCGAGTAAGGTAGAATTGCTCCTATGATGAACGCAACCCAATTTTAGTATGGCTCCCCAGTATATTTTAGTGGTCGATGATGAGCCGGGAATCCGTAGTTCCGTCAAGGATATCCTTGAGGACGAGGGGTTCAATGTGAGCGTCGCAGAAAGTGCAGAAGAAGCTCGAAATTTGCGCGAAGAAAACGCACCCGATCTGGTTTTTCTAGACATCTGGATGCCCGGGGAAGACGGTGTCAGCCTGCTCAAAGAATGGAAAGAGTCGCAAGGGCTGTCTTTTCCTGTGGTGATGATGTCCGGCCATGGCACGGTAGAAACAGCCGTTGAGGCGACTCGCCTGGGCGCATTCGATTTTATCGAGAAGCCACTTTCGCTGGCGAAACTACTGCGTGTAACCAATCAAGCACTGGAAGCTGATAGCAGCAAAACGACGGCAGTAGATTCCGCTGGGGAAGCAATCCAGCTGCAAGCCCCCATAGGTGAAAGCCGCTATACCCAACAGCTCAAAGACGAGTATCAGCGCGCAGCAGAAGCTACGGTGTCCATCTTGCTATTGGGCGCATCTGGCGTTGGTAAGACTTTTGGTGCGCGCTATATCCATGCGCTCAGTGATCGCTCAGAACAGCCCTTTATCGCAGTTTCCTGTAGTGCTTTACAAGAGCAAAATTTTAGTGATGAGCTGTTTGGAAATGAACTTCAGGGTACGCGCGGGTTGGTGGAGCTAGCAGGGGCAGGAACCCTTTTCTTGAGCGAAATTGCTGATTTGGATGAAGTTGCGCAAAAGGTTGTTCTGGGATTATTAGAGCGAAAAGAAGTGCCATATAACGGCAGCCGAAGTAGTTTGCCGTTACAGGCACGCATCATGGTGTCTTCTCAGTACGATTTGACTGAGCGCATTGAAGAAGGTCTGTTTCGTGAAGATCTGTACTACCATATTAATGTGCTGCCGATATTCCTTCAGCCACTGCATGATCATGCTGAAGACATACCCGATGCGCTGAAATATTATGTTGACTATTTTGTCGGCAAAGACAATTTGCCTTACCGACATTTCACCGTCGCCGCACAAAATTATTTACGCTATTACAGCTGGCCAGGGAATTTTCGACAGCTACGTAACATGGTGCAAAGACTACTGATTCTTGGCGAAGGCGAAGAGATTTCTCAGGCAGAAGTGGAAGATGTGCTGGTGCGTGATCGCGTCGCGCAAGCGGAAATGACGGCTGGGTTACCCAGAGAAGTCATGGAATTGCCGCTACGCGAGGCGAGAGAAGTGTTTGAACGTGAATACCTATCGCGCCAATTGGAATTCTGTCGCGGTAATGTCAGTCGGTTGGCTGAGCGTGTTGGAATGGAAAGGACTCACTTGTATCGAAAAATGAGAGCCTTGGGGATTTCACCCAAAAAAAACAAAACCTAAGCTCGGAAATTGCATGATTCACATGATTATCGCGCAGGATATTGATTTCACAAGGGATTGTTTTGACGCGTCTCGTATCGGTGATTACGGGCAAGTCAAAAGAATTCCTTGTGGGATCAATAGACTAGCGAGAGCAGGTGTAATTCATGCAATTTCCGAGCTAAGAACAAGATAAAAGACAAAGAAAATGAAGATTATAATTCTTGGAGCAGGCCAGGTAGGTCGTTCTCTGGCTCGCCACCTTTCCGGTGAGGCGAACGATATTACCGTTGTCGATTCATCGGCACAGGCGTTGCGTGAGTTGCAGGATCGCCTTGATCTGCGCACGGTGACGGGGGAAGCATCGCATCCTGGTGTTTTAGAGCGAGCTGGCGGGATGGATGCTGAAATGCTGATTGCTGTCACCAGCAGTGATGAAACCAATATGGTGGCTTGTCAGGTTGCCTATACCTTATTCCATACGCCGCTCAAGATTGCCCGTGTGCGCGGTAGTTCGTATTTGGATCATCCGCAGTTATTCACGCCTGAGTCGATTGCTGTGGATGTTTTAATCAGCCCAGAAGAATTGGTGACTGAGCATATTCATCGCCTAATTCAGCATCCCGGTGCATTGCAGGTGCTCGATTTTGCCGGACAAAAATTGCAATTGGTGGCAACCATGGCACAGCAAGGTGGTGCGTTGGTTGGTCAGGAATTACGCGATCTGGCAACCCATATGCCGGGGATCAAAGCCCGGGTAGCTGCGATATTTCGTCAGGGTGAGTCGATTGATCCGGTCGGCAAGACGGTGATTGAAGAGGGCGATGAGGTTTTCTTCGTCGCGCCACCCAAGCATATTCGTGCCATCACCAGTGAGTTGAGAATACTCGATAAGCCTTACAAGCGCATCATGATTGCTGGTGGTGGCAATATCGGTATGCGCCTGGCAGAAATTTTGGCAGATAGATATCAGGTGAAAATCATTGAACGGGATTCGGCGCAATGCCGGTTTCTGGCCGAATCGCTCGATCATGCCATCATTCTCAATGGTGATGCTGTCGATGAAGAATTGCTCAATGAAGAGAATATCCAGGGTGTTGATGTATTTGTCGCGCTCACCAGTGATGATGAGGCGAATATCCTATCTGCGATGCTGGCGAAAAAGCTCGGCGCTCGCAAAGTCATGTCGCTGGTGAATCGTCCGGCGTATTCTCAGCTGATTGAGAGCGGCATTGTAGATGTTGCCGTGTCGCCGCAACAAGTGACTCTTAGCGGACTATTGCAACATGTTCGGCGTGGTGATGTGGTTGCTGTTCATTCCTTGCGACGCGGTGCTGCCGAAGCCATTGAAGCCATTGCGCATGGGGATGCAAAATCATCGAAAGTAGTCGGACGAATGATTGGCGAACTAAAATTGCCAGAAAGTACGCGTATTGCTGCGTTGGTAAGAGGTGAGGAAGTGATTATCGCCCAGCACGATACGGAGATTCTAGCCGAAGACCACGTGATTCTTTTCGTTGGCGACAAAAAGAAAATTTCGGATGTAGAGCAGTTGTTTCAGGTTGGAGTTTCATTTTTCTAGCAGTCCTATGCGATTAGATGTCATACAACGAATAGTTGGTCTGCTGCTGATAATCTTCAGCACGGCGATGTTGCCGCCTGCATTGGTAGGCATGATTTATCAAGATGGCGGTGTCATGCCTTTCTTGGAAGGTTTTCTGGTCTTGGTGGGCACTGGTTTACTGCTTTGGTTACCGGTGCGAAATGTCAGGCACGAGTTGCGCCTGCGAGATGGTTTTATTGTTGTCGTGCTTTTCTGGGTGGGGTTGGGGCTTGCTGGAGCAGTGCCTTTGGTGCTTTCAGAAACGCCGCAGATTTCGCTCACTGATGCTGTTTTTGAGTCCATTTCCGGGCTGACTACAACCGGCGCAACAGTCATCACCGGGCTGGATGAATTGCCCAAAAGTATTCTTATTTACCGCCAGCTACTGCAGTGGTTAGGGGGTATGGGGATTATCGTTCTGGCAGTTGCAGTGTTACCAATTCTTGGTGTTGGCGGTATGCAGCTGTATCGAGCAGAAGCACCAGGACCCGTAAAAGACTCAAAGCTGACTCCCCGAATTACCGAGACCGCCAAGGCGCTTTGGTACATCTATTTGATTCTTACCGTCGTTTGCGCGCTCTCTTATTGGGGGGCAGGAATGACATTTTTTGATGCTGTTTCTCATGCGTTCTCGACAGTCGCGATTGGTGGGTTTTCCACGCACGACGCCAGTATTGGATATTTTGACAGCGCCTTGATCGAATCGGTTGCGATTGTTTTTATGCTACTTTCGGGGATGAACTTTGCGCTGCACTTTTACTTTTGGCGGTCGATGAGTGTACAGACTTATCGAATGGATACCGAGGTGCGCGTCTACCTGTTTGTGATTTTAATGGCGAGCGTGCTGGTGATCAGTATGCTGTATTTCAACGGTATTGAGAGCAATGCATCGGATGCCGTGCGTCATGGTCTTTTTCAGACAGTGTCTATTGCGACTACAACCGGTTTTGTGACCCGAGATTTTAGTTTCTGGCCGGTTTTTATTCCCGTACTGTTATTGTTTCTCAGTTTTATCGGCGGTTGCGCCGGATCAACTGGCGGCGGTATCAAGGTGATCAGGATTATCTTGCTATTCAAACAGGGGATGCGTGAAACCATGCGGTTGATTCATCCCAATGCAACAATGCTGGTCAAAGTGCGCGGTAAACCGATGACTGAAAAGATCCTTGAAGCCGTGTGGGGATTCTTTTCTGCCTATATTTTTGTGTTTGTTATTTTCATGTTGTTGATGTTATTTACCGGCATGGATCAGATCACGGCTTTTTCCTCGGTGGCCGCAAGTTTGAATAATTTAGGGCCAGGGTTGGGTGATGTTGCAGCCAACTATGGCTCCATTGCCGATGGACAAAAATGGGCGCTCAGTTTGGCAATGCTGTTTGGCCGGCTGGAAATTTTTACCCTGCTGGTTGTTTTAACGCCTGCATTTTGGCGGCAGTAGTGGAGCGACAACTGTTAGCTCCCAAGTATTGGTCAACCTGGTTTGGCGTTGGAGTGTTTTGGCTGATCCAATGGTTACCTGACAGCCCACGGCAATGGCTGGGACGCAGGATTGGAAAGCTGGTTTGGTATTTTAATCAAAAGCGTCGAAACGTCGTTAAAGTGAATCTTGATTTATGTTTTCCTCAATGGAGTGAGGAGGAAAAGATGCGCATCAGTCAGCGCCATTTTGAAATCATGGGGCAGGCGATGCTCGATGCATCTATATTGTGGTTTGGCTCTGAGGCTAGAATTCTGAAATTGGTTGATCTGGAAGGTTGGGAATATTACTTAGCCGCTCGTGAGCAACAAAAAAATGTGATTTTGCATGTCGCTCATTCCGCAGGGCTGGAATTTGGTGTGATGGTCACAGGCAGTAGAGCGCCGGGTTTGGGACCATACAAGCCACTCAAAAACCCCATTGTTGACAGGTATGTCTATCGCTCCAGAACGCGCTTTGGTAGCGAGGCTTCTACTCGCGAAGAGGGTTTCAGACCAATGATAAAGGCGCTTAAGCAAGGCAAATTGTTATTCATGTTGTCGGATGAGGATTTGGGGCCAGAGTTGTCGGTGTTCGCCAATTTTTTTGCTGAGTCAAAAGCGACGTTATACTCAGCTGGTCGGTTGGCGAAAGTAACCAATGCAATAGTGCTACCAATGATTACCGTATTTGATGAAAAGCGTCGAAAGTATGTCGCTAAACTATTACCTGCTTTAAAAGATTTCCCCTCAGGTGATCAGCTTGCAGATGCAACACTGTTAAATCAATCAATCGAGCAGATGACCATGATTGCCCCCGAACAATACATGTGGACGTTAAAATTATTTAAAACCAGGCAAGATGGGCAGCGAGTTTATTGATATGACACTGGAAGACCAGAGCGCAAAGTTGAAAGCGTTTGCTATAGAGCGAGATTGGGAGCAGTTCCAATCACCAAAAAATCTCAGCATGGCGTTAATCGTTGAAGCGGCTGAGCTGGTGGAGCATTTTCAGTGGTTAACACAACAGCAAAGTGTTGATGTGAGCCTTGATAAAGACTCGCAGAAATATCGTGAAATTGCTTTGGAAATGGCGGATATTTTGGCGTATTTATTACTCATTGCAGAGAAGATGGATGTTGATTTACTGGCTTCTCTAAAAGAAAAAATTGAGATTAATGAGCAGCGCTATCCCGCGGATAAGGTGCGCGGAAGTGCCAAAAAATACAGCGAATTCCAGAAAGAAAATAACCGCGAGAGCTGAGCGTCAGACGCCGAACATTCTTGTATAATCCCCCTCTTATTTAAATTTGGTAACCCAATGGCTGTTGCAATAATAGCGATTTTGATTGGTTTGGCGCTGCTGGTGTGGAGCTCTGATCGATTCGTTGATGGTGCTAGCGCACTGGCGTTCAATTTGGGCGTATCTCCTTTGGTGATTGGTTTAACTGTTGTTGGTTTCGGGACCTCCGCACCAGAAATACTGGTTGCCGCAATTGCCGCCTTTGAGGGTAATGCAACCCTGGGTGTGGGCAATGCGATTGGTTCGAATATCGCTAATATAGCAATGGTGCTAGGTTTTACTGCGCTGCTCTATCCACTAGCGGTCCAGTCCAGAATTGTCAAAATGGAGCTGCCTTTATTGATTGGCACCACCATTTTTGGTGCGGTGATTATAGTTAACGGTTATCTCTCTCGGCTCGATGGAGTGCTGCTATTGCTGGCTTTGGGTTCAGTGATGGCATGGCTGGTTTTCGATGCCATGCGTTCCAAGCGCAACGATGTTATGGCGAATGAGATTCGTGACGAGGTGGAAACCACAATGACCATGAGGCAAGCGATTTTCTGGTTTGTGATTGGATTGGTTGTGTTGCTTATCAGCGCCAGAATTCTTGTCTGGGGCGCAGTGTCGATTGCCGAAATGATGGGCGTGAGCGATTTAGTAATCGGTTTGACCATCGTTGCTATCGGCACCAGCTTACCTGAAATGGCCGCATCAATTGCTGGCGCAAAACGCGGCGAATCGGATTTGGTCATCGGTAATGTGATCGGCTCAAATATCTTCAATTTATTTGGTGTGATGGCAGTGCCGGGCTTGATTGCACCTGGGTTATTGCCCAAAGAAGTGCTCACCCGCGATTATCCTTTGATGGTGATACTGACGGTGGTGCTGATGCTGATGGCATTTAGTTTTCGTTCTAAGCTTCGCAGGATCAATCGCGTTGAAGGCGGCATATTATTTGCAGTATTTGTAATTTACCAACTCTACCTTTTTTCTAGTGTTAGCGGAGGAGCGGTATGACCAGCAAGCAGCAGTTTGATCATCCTCAGTTAATTGCGTTGGCGAAAGAAGTACTGGAACTCGAAGGTCAGGCAGTACTAGATTTGGCGAAGCGGATTGGTGATGAATTTATTCAGGCTTGTGAGCTACTGTTTCAGCCACGCGGACGCGTAGTAGTGATTGGCATGGGTAAATCTGGCCATATAGGTGGTAAGGCGGCGGCGACGCTGGCAAGTACAGGAACACCTGCATTTTTTGTCCATCCTGGTGAAGCCAGTCATGGTGACCTTGGCATGATTACCGATCAAGATGTGGTTATTGCAATATCCAATTCAGGCGAGACGGATGAGATTTTAACCATCTTGCCGCTGATCAAACGTTTGAGAATTCCGCTCATCACTATGACAGGTAATCCACATTCCCGGTTAGCGCAACAGGCTAATGTGAATCTTGACATCAGCGTAAATCAGGAAGCCTGTCCGCTGAATCTTGCCCCAACCACGAGTACTACAGTGACGCTGGCATTGTGCGATGCGCTAGCGGTAAGCTTGCTTAAAGGCAGAGGATTCACCGCCGAAGATTTCGCTCGTTCACACCCTGGTGGTAAGTTAGGCCGCCGTTTGTTGCTAACCGTTGGCGATATCATGCACCCTCTGGCGCGCACCCCAAAAGTGTCACCAGATACCGTGCTGGTTGCGGCGTTAGAGGAGATGAGCAAGAAGGGGCTGGGTTTCACAACCGTTGTTGATTCTGATGGTCATTTGCTGGGTGTCTATACGGATGGAGATTTACGCCGTACGCTAGATGAAAATATTGATGTTCAAACCACCCCAGTTGATCAGGTTATGACGGCTCCTTGCGAATCAATTACCCCAGAAACTCTGGCGGCAGAGGCGCTCAATCAAATGGAAAGTAAAATTATCACCTTGCCGGTAGTGGATGACAATAATATTGTCATTGGCGCGCTACATATGCACGATTTATTAAGAGCTGGGGTGGTCTGAATGGATCATTTACGCGACCACGCAAAGCGCATTGAGCTGGTGATTTTTGATGTGGACGGCGTGTTAACCGACGGTTCATTATTCATCGGCGATGATGGTCAGGAATACAAGGCATTTAATTCCAAAGATGGCCATGGGATACGAATGTTGCATGACGCCGGCATCCAGTCTGCAATCCTCACGGGACGTAAGTCGAATGTGGTGACGGTTAGAGCCAAAGAATTAGGCATCAAATTTGTTATGCAGGGACATCGTGATAAACGCCCTGCTTTTCAGGATTTGCTCAAGCAGACTGAGATAGCACCTGAATCGATCGCCTACGTGGGTGATGACGTGATTGATCTACCCGTGATGATGCAAGTGGGTTTACCTATAGCGGTCAATGATGCACACGCATGGGTCAAAGAACATGCCGCGTGGACGACGGATGCAAAGGGTGGACGTGGTGCGGCGCGTGAAGTGTGCGAATTTATTCTTGATGCAAAAGGTTTGCTGGAGAACAAGCTAAAAAGTTATTTATGATTGCCCGAGCGATAACATTGGTTACTCTGTTGGCTGCGATAGCGGCAGTGGTCTTATTTGTTCCCAAAACTACCGAGGTTCCAGATGACGGTGTTGCTGAGGTAAATAGTGATTTTTATCTCAAAGGTTTCTCGTTGAGCGGTTACAAAGTTTCAGGTGAGCAAACGCATCGCTTGCAAGGCGAGTTGCTGGAGCGAAAATCAGACAGTCAGATGTTAGTTGTTAGTGCTCCGCAGATTGATCTTAAAGATAGTCATCAAGGAATCTGGCAGCTGACCGCATCAACCGGAGAATTTAATCAGGCAATGGATAATGCAAAGCTGAGTGGTGGTGTGATGTTAACTCGTGAAGAGAATCCAGTGGCTAAAATGCAGACACCGGAGTTGGATATTGATCTAGAGACTAAAATAATTACCTCCGTGTCTGGGGTAACAATTTCGCAGGGAAATAATCAAATTGAAAGTGCCGCCATGACGGCTGATTTGACACAAGATACACTTAAATTATCAGAACGTGTTCGAGGTGTATATGTTCCATAAAAGGCTATTACCTAGTTTGCTATTGGCGCTGATATCAGGATTGCCTATGCTTGTTATCGCGCAGCTGGAAGATGAAAATACCGAGCAGAACCTTTCGGCAACCAATGCAAAATTACCGATTAAAATTCTTGCCGATGAGGTTGAAGTTGACCCAAATAACAATATCAGCGTCTATTCTGGCAATGTGGAATTGCGCCAGGGTGAAATGAGCTTAACGGCTGATTCGCTAACCGCTAGCGTCAAGAATGGTCAATTGAATCGACTTGAGGCACGGGGTAAACCAGCACGATTTAGCGCTGTGCTATCTGATGGACGTCCAGTGCTGGGTGAGGCCACCAGTATAGATTTTAAAGCGGCCAAAGAAATTCTGGTGCTTAAGGGGGAGGGGTTGCTAAAGCAGGGTGGTAATAGCATCAACAATGATCGGATCGAATTCAATTTGAAAACAGGTCATTTTAACGCCGGTGGTAAGGAATCGAATGGCCGTGTTGAAGTTATCCTGCAACCCGCTTCAGAGTAATTTGTGAGCCGGCTTTATACCACCGATATTAAAAAATCCTATAAAGGCCGAACCGTGTTGGACGGTATTTCAATGTCGGTTGAAAGCGGTGAGGTTGTCGGTTTGCTGGGTCCGAATGGGGCAGGTAAGACAACATGCTTCTACATTATCGTAGGTTTGGTTAAGGCTGACACTGGGCAAGTTAATCTGGATGAGCACAATCTTACCCATCAGCCAATGCATGCGCGTGCCAGACTGGGTTTAGGCTATCTACCGCAGGAAGCCTCGGTGTTTCGCAAGCTCACAGTTGAGCAGAATATCCTTGCGGTACTTGAGTTACGAAAAGAACTGAATCGTCAGGCACGTGGCGAAAAGCTCCAGTCGCTACTGGAAGAGCTGCAAATTGAACATATTCGAGAGAGCCAGGGAATCAGTCTTTCTGGTGGAGAGCGTCGGCGAGTAGAAATTGCTCGTGCATTAGCAACTGAGCCAGCATTTATCCTGCTGGATGAACCCTTTGCGGGGGTTGATCCTATCTCAGTGTTGGACATTCAACGCATCGTGACGCATCTCAGTGAGCGCGGCATTGGTGTATTAATTACGGATCATAATGTCAGAGAAACCCTCGGAATCTGTTCGCGAGGCTATATTCTGCACGATGGTCATTTGATGGCGGAAGGCTCACCCGAAGAACTGCTGGCGAATGCTGATGTCAAGCGGTTTTACTTGGGTGAAAATTTTTCTCTCTAGTTTCTCCTCGTTTTGTTGACTCTTTCACGTATTGGCATGGACATTGCTTAAAAAGTCGCCAGAAATAGCCAGATTGATTGCAGCCAGCCTTCCATGTCCTCATAATTAAGCCATGTTGATATGGATTACAGGACATGCTTAAGACGGGACTACAGCTCAGGATGGGCCAGTCACTTGCACTGACACCCCAGTTGCAGCAAACGATCAAACTGCTGCAATATTCTGCATTAGAGCTGCAAAATCAGGTTCAGGAAATGATCGAGCAAAACCCTTTGCTTGAGATTGACGAGACTGATCGATCCCCTGTGGAGGCCCCGTCAGAACCCGCAGTGTCCACAGATCAAGACAGCCCTGTATCACTTGATCAACAAGATGTTATTCCTACCGAATTACCCGTCGATACCGATTGGGAATCTATCTATACCGGCATGCCAGCGCCTCGCAGTACAGCGGGCGATACCGATATATCCGATATGCTGGAAAATCTTGGCGAACTGGAAACCAGTTTGCGTGATCATCTTCAGGCGCAACTGGAACTCACCAATTTATCAGATTTGGATCGGGTCATTGGTACTGCGATTATTGATGCGATTAAAGAGGATGGCTATCTGGGAGAATCGTTAAAGGATCTACATAGCTGTCTTGTCGATGAGCTAGAGAATCAACTTGATAATCCGCTAGAGCTTGATGAGCTTGAAGCGGTTAGAAAACACATTTTGCAGTTTGAGCCAATTGGTTGCGGATCGCTGGATTTGCGCGAGAATTTACTGCTACAGATTAAGGAACTCGATAAAACACGTCCGAAAGTAGCGCACGCCAAACTAATCCTTGAACGATACTTTCCAGAATTAGAAAAACAGAATCTCAAACGCTTAACCAGTCGCAGCAGACTAACGACAGATGAAGTTGAAGATGCACTAGATTTAATTCGCAGCCTCAAACCGCGTCCTGGTTCTGCCGTTGGTGGCAAAGCCGCAGACTATGTTAAACCCGATGTGTTTGTCATGCAGCGTGGTGATGCCTGGGTGGCTTCACTGAATGCCGAAGTTTCTCCCCAGTTGAGAATTCATCCTTATTACTCGTCGCTGGTCAAACGCGGTGACAAGAGTGAGCAAAACCAATATATCCGTGACCAGCTCCAGGAAGCCCGCTGGTTTCTGAAAAGTATCCAGAGCCGCAACGACACGATTCTTAAGGTGGCTAATGTCATCGTTGAAAAACAGCAGGCATTTTTTGAACAGGGTGAAGAAGCCATGCGGCCAATGATTCTGCGTGATGTTGCTGAAATTGTGGAGATGCACGAATCGACAATTTCGCGTGTCACCAATAGCAAATATATGCTCACCCCGCGTGGAGTTTTAAGTTTTAAGTACTTTTTTTCCAGCCAATTAGGCACTTCTGATGGCGGAAATACCTCGGCAACTGCCATTCGTGCAGTGATTCGCAACCTTATAGCCGAAGAAAATAATCAAAAGCCCTTGAGTGATAGCAAAATTACAACTATGTTATTAAGTAAGAACGGAATAAAGGTAGCGCGGCGAACTGTCGCCAAGTATCGGGAAGCAATGCAGATACCCCCATCTAATGAAAGGAAGAGAATTGCCTGATTCTTTGGTAATCAATCTGAAAACTATTGTATTGGTGTTACGCCGATACCCATTGTTGCAACCTGTAGTTGTTCTTCTCATCCCTGCCCCAGATTCCAGTTCAGTTTCACTGTCGCCCAATTACTGGGCGATTCTACTCATCCGCCAAAACCTCACTTTATTCCAAAAGTATTTAGGGCGGATTAGGTCACATACCCTCTACCCAATAAACAAAAAACCGGTTTACCGCGTTGGGCTTGGTTTGCGAGGGTGTTCACTTCATCGAAACGGAGATCTGTTATGCAATTAACCTTGACCGGACATCATGTTGAAATTACTGACTCATTAAGAGCTTACGTAAAGGAAAAATTTACTCGCCTGGACAGGCACTTTGATCAGGTACTAGATAGCCATGTCATCCTCACTGTCGAAAAGCTTCGGCAAAAGGCTGAGGCATCCATTAATGTCAGCGGCAGCACAATATTTGCTGATGCAGTGAGTGAGGATATGTACGCTTCAGTTGATGCAATGGTCGACAAACTCGATCGACAAGTGGTAAAACACAAAGAAAAGAAGACCAACCACCACCGCAATAACAACGAAGGCTCCCACCGTCACCAGGCAACATTACTAGCTGAATGAATCTCGCGACCCTTATTTCCCCTGAAGCGATAGTTTGCATCGAAGATATTTCGAGCAAGAAGCGCGCCTTGGAAAAGCTCGCAGGCTTATTGGCCGACGTGAATCCACAGCTCAAGCATGATCAAATTGTTGATGCGTTGATGGAGCGGGAACGGTTGGGTACAACCGCATTGGGGAAAGGGGTCGCAATACCACACTGCCGATTGGCTAACATCGAGAAAGCCAGTATTGCGCTGGTTAAAATTAATGCGGGTATCGATTTTGATGCGCCCGACCAATTGCCCGTCGATATTTTACTTGCTTTGATTGTTCCCAAAGAATCTACCGAAGAACACCTGCAAATTCTGGCGCAATTGGCAGAGCTGCTGAGCGATAACCAGTTTCTTGAACAGCTCAGAGGTAACCAGGAA